>NZ_RZPG01000003.1:54781-244165 GCF_004022765.1 Mesorhizobium sp. M6A.T.Cr.TU.014.01.1.1 | reverse complement strand
AGCTGATCATCGAAAACGACATGGTGCCGGCCTTTCGCGCCGGCGACTTCTCCGGCGGCATAGCCAAGGCCGTCGACGACATGGTCATGGTGCTGGAAGGCAATCCCGAAGAGCTGGAAGCGCGCGGCGAACGCAATCCGACCGACAACAATTCCATCGATCCCATCGTCGCGCTGTTCATCATCGTGTGGGCAATGCTGTTCTTAGGCGGCCTGGCGATGGCGGTCCTCCCGCCGATCTTCGGCACAAAGCTGTCGCCGGGCGTGTATAAATGGCTGGGCATGACGTTTCGCTATGGCCAAAGGTCAGGCTACGCGCGCACGGGCGGCGGCGTCTGGACAACGAGTACTTCGTCCGGCGGCGGCTGGTCATCGGGAAGTTCCGGTAGTGGCTGGTCGTCGGGTGGCGGCGGCTTTTCGGGCGGCGGCGGCTCGTCCGGTGGTGGCGGTTCTTCAGGAAGCTGGTGAGACACAACATGGCAACAAGACCGATCAGCCCCGAGGATCATGACCGTATCGCCAAAGCGATCCGCGCCGCCGAGGCAAAGACCGACGGCGAAATCTACTGCGTGGTGGCCTATGCCAGCGACGGCTATTTCTTTCCGGCCGCGTTCATGGCGACGCTGGCCATGCTCGTCGTCAGCCTCGCCGTCAGTTACGGGCTGGAAGCGTGGTGGCTGTCGATCCGCTTGCCGCATTTCGTCATTGCCCAGCTTTTGGCGTTGGCCTCGGTGCTTGCCCTGTTGTGGGCGCTGCCCGGCTTGCGCATTCATCTGGTGCCGAGGCGGCTGCGCTACCAGGCCGCGCACGCCAATGCGATAAAGCAGTTCCTCGCCCGCAACGTCCATCGCACCACGGCGCGCACCGGCGTGCTGGTCTTCGTCTCCATTGCCGAGCGCTACGCCGAGGTGGTCGCCGATAGCGGCATCGACAGCCGTGTCGGCCAGGATGTCTGGGACAGCGTCGTCCGCGACCTTACCGCGCATGCCGGCGACGATCGTCTCGCCGACGGCTTCATCAAGGCAATCGAAGCGACGGGCGCGGTGCTGGCCGAGCATTTCCCGGTTTCTAACGGCGACAGCAACGAGCTCGACGATCATCTGGTCGAAATCTGAGAGCCTGCCCGTAAACGCTACTCTGCCGGACGCCTGACGTGGTTTTCTGCGCTTCCGATGCTCACGGACCCAAATGTCCGCTGCGCTTCGGTTCTCGAAAACCACGCCATCCGCCTCGGCAGAGCGCATTTTCAGACAGGCTCTTCCCGTGTCGCGGGCCTTCCGATCGCCTGTGCGAAAGCGTGGGAGCCGGCTGACCGGACTCTTGCAATCGGGCGATGCGGGTTTATGGTTAACCAATCATGAACACGCTGAGCATCGACATCAGGAAAGCCGAGCCGCGCGACGCAAGCGCCATCGCCGACGTGCACCTGTTGGCCTGGCGCGGCGCCTATGCCGGCATCATCCCGCATCGCACGCTGACATCGATGATCAACCGCCGCGGCGCCGAGTGGTGGGCGAACGCTATCCGTCGTGCCGCCACCGTCCTGGTCGTGGAGATCGGCGGCAAGATCGCCGGCTATGCCACCATCGGCAAGAATCGCGCCCGCGAGCTCAAGCAGCAGGGCGAGATCTACGAACTTTACGTGCGCCCGGAGTATCAAGGCATCGGGCTCGGCAGCCGGCTATTCTCAGCCGCACGGGCGCGACTGGCTGACGACGGGCTGAAAGGCATGGTGGTGTGGGCGCTGGAGGACAATCAGAACGCGCTCACCTTCTATGCCGGCGCCGGCGGCCGCGACGTCGCCGAGGGCGTCGAGGTCTTCGAGCAGAAGGCGCTGAAGAAGGTCGCCTTCGTCTGGGAATGACGGCTCGACACTCCTCTCGCTAACACCCTCAGCTGTTTTCAGTACCATTCGCCGCATTGCACCATGCGCCCCCGCCCGCTATCGGTTTCCAATCGAAAGAGGGACAAAAGCCATGCGTATCGAAGCCATCGCCATCGGAAAGAACCCGCCGGAGGACGTCAACGTCATCATCGAGGTGCCGATCGGCGGCGAGCCGATCAAGTATGAGATGGACAAGGAGGCCGGTACGTTGTTCGTCGACCGCTTCCTGCATACCTCGATGCGCTATCCCGGCAATTACGGCTTCGTGCCGCACACGCTGTCTGGTGACGGCGACCCGATCGACGTGCTGGTCTGCAACACGCGCGCGCTGGTGCCGGGCTGCGTCATCAATGTGCGGCCGATCGGCGTGCTGGTGATGGAGGACAATTCCGGCCAGGACGAGAAGGTCATCGCGGTGCCGTCGCCCAAGCTGACGCTACGCTATCAGAACGTCACCGAATACACGCAGCTGCCGGACATCACGCGTGACCAGGTGCAGCATTTCTTCGAGCACTACAAGGATCTCGAACCCGGCAAATGGGTCAAGATCGAGGGTTGGCACGATGCCGCCTACGCCAAGAAGATGATCGTCGAGGCGATCGAGCGGGCCAAGGCAAGCAAGTAGGCTAAGGCCCGAAGGACGAACAATGGGCTGCCGCAACCGTTGAGGTTGGCCAAAGCCCCTCAGCCTCGTCATCCTGGGGCGGAGCAAGGAGCGTAGCGACGCAGCGCAGACCCCTGGATCCATGCCGTGACGTCAAAGCGCCGCAACGGTGCAGAATTCTGGTCCGCTGCGCACTTCGGTTGATGTCACGGAATGGATCCCAGGGTCTGCGCTCCGCTTCGCGTCGCTCCGCCCAGGGATGACGAAGTCAGTTGTCGACGCGACCGAAAGCGGGCACGTCGCCGATCATCGCGCGCATGTCCTTGCCGCAGGCAAAGCTGCGTGCCTTCTCGTCGGCGAGCTTGCGCGCCTCATCGTTGGCGGCCGGATTGCCGGTGGCCAGCACCAGTCCGACGGTGCAGCCCTCATACTTCTCCGGCTGGGAGACCTTGGCGACGACCAGCACCTCGGTCGATTTGTTCTCGTCCTCGGGATTGCTGATCGAGCGGCGGTGGATGACGGCGAAGGGAACGGCGAGATCGCCGTTCGTCTCGATGCGCCATTCGAGTTTGGGTCCAGCCGAATTGAAGCCGACGAAGCTCTCCCAGACCGTGGTCATGTCGCTGGACGGAAAACCATAGAAAAGCGATTCGCGGGCATCGTCGTAAGCGATCAGCACCGGGTAGCCGCGATAGCCCGAACAGGTGAGGCTCGCCCAGTCGCCGTCGCCTTCCTCGGCCTGCGCATAAGTCACGCAGTCCTTCTTCGAGTCGAGATCGGTGTAGGCACTGGAAATGTCGCCGGCCTGGGCGGTCTGGCAGAGGCCGGCGAGGGCTAGCGAAATCATCAAAAGGGCTCGCATCGCAGGCAACTCCGTTTCGGGCTGCCGTAGCGTATCGTCAAACGCTATTTCTGCAAGCTCGCTTCGATCAGCAGGTCGGCGTTCCGGGCCACCGATTTTGCCGGTCCGCCGGCACCGAACAGCTGCCCGCTGATATAGGCGCCCTCGATCAGGAGCAGCAGCCCGTCGCCCAGCGTGTCGGCGTCGCCAGCACCCATTGCCGCCGCCATGGCGCGCAGGCGTCGTCGCAGTTCCTGCTTGTTGGCCTCGCTCACCACGCGGGCCGGATGGCCGTGCTCGGGATACTCGACCGCCGCATTGGTCATGCCGCAGCCGCGATAGTCGGGTCTTTGCGTGCGCTTGCCGATGCGGGTCAGGAATGCGGCGATCTGCGCGCGCGGATCGCCGGGATGGGCAGCCACTGCCTCGTCGAAGCGGGCCCAGAACTCGAGGTCGTATTGCCGGAGATAGGACGCGGCCAATTCGTCCTTGGAGGGAAAGCTGCGATAGAGGCTGGGCTTGGTGACGCCGGCACGCCGCACGATCTCGTCGACGCCGATCGCCCTGATGCCTTGCCGGTAGAATAGGTCGCGGGCAACGCGAAGGATTTTTTCGCCGGCGCGGGGCGGTGTCACTTCATCCGCTTTGATCGTTGGTTCAATGCTTTTCATCTAGGACGTGCCGTGGCCTGCTTGACAATGTTACCGATCGGTACGTATACCTCGGTGTAACTGCAACGTACCGGTCAGTAACATGATAGCTCAATCCCGCCCGTTTGGCCAGCGCTACGCTTTCGTCGTGGTTGCCGTCATTTTCCTTTGCCTGCTGATCGCGGCGGGCCTGCGGTCGGCGCCGGCCGTCATGATGCTGCCGCTGGAGGAGAGTTTCGGCTGGCGGCGCGATGTCGTCTCGCTCGCCGCGGCCATCGGCATCTTCCTCTACGGCCTGACCGGGCCGTTTGCCGCGGCACTGATGGAACGGGTCGGGCTGCGCCGCACGCTGCTGGCATCGCTGGTGGTGATGTCGGGCTCGACGGCGCTCAGCCTGTTGATGACCGAGCCGTGGCACCTGCTTCTCACCTGGGGAGTATTCTCCGGCGTCGGTTCGGGCGCGGTCGCCACGGTGCTTGGCGCCACCATCGTCAACCGCTGGTTCAAGACCAATCGCGGCCTGGTGATGGGACTGATGTCGGCCTCCGCCGCCACCGGCCTGCTGGTGTTCCTGCCACTGCTCGCCGCGCTCGCCCAGTCGGGCGGCTGGAAGCCGGTCGCCATCGCCATTGCGGTGGCCACCGCTTGCCTGGTGCCGCTGGTCTGGCTGCTGGTGCCGGAGCGTCCAGCTTCGATCGGCATGGTGCGCTACGGTGCTGACGCCGACGACGTGCCGCCGGTTCCACCGGCCTCGCAGGGCAATTTTCTCACCCACACGCTCAGCACGCTGCGCCGTGCCGCCGGCACTCGCGTGTTCTGGTATCTGTTCGCGACCTTCTTCATCTGCGGGTTCACCACCAATGGCCTGGTCGGCACGCACCTGATCGCGTTTTGCGGCGACATGGGCATCGGCCAAGTGCAAGCTGCCGGCCTGCTGTCGCTGATGGGCATCTTCGACCTGATCGGCACGACGCTGTCGGGCTGGCTCACCGACCGCTTCGACCCGCGCAAGCTGCTCGGCGTCTATTATGGCATTCGCGGCCTGTCGCTGATCTATCTGCCTTATTCCGGCTTCTCGTCGACCAGCCTGATCATTTTCGCCGTGCTCTATGGATTGGACTGGATCGCCACCGTGCCGCCGACGCTCAGGCTGTCGAACGAGGCGTTCGGTGATCGTAGTGGACCGATCGTCTTTGGTTGGATCGTCGCCGGCCATCAGGTGGGTGCGGCGGCCGCCGCTTTCTTCGGCGGCACGATGCGCGAATTTCAGGGCAATTACGAGCTTGCCTTCCTCATCGCCGGCATGACGGCAATAGCCGCAGCCTGTATCTCGCTGTTGATCAACACCAGCCGTCCGGCCTTCGACCCGGAACCGCAGGCGGCGTAGGAGCAGGCCACTTCGCCTGTTTCCGAAGCGGTCAACTGGTTTTCCACAGTGTTGAGCGGGGCAATCGCTGGTGCGGGGCGCCAGCGTTGCTCTCCCTTCTCCCCTTGTGGGAGAAGGTGGCCGAGCGAAGCTCGGTCGGATAAGGGGTGCTCCAGCTTGGCTGCGACGGCACTCCGTCCAACACCCCTCTTCCGTCTTGGCGCTACGCGCCAATCCACCTTCTCCCACAGGGGGAGAAGGAAAGAACGCCCCCCGCCTGTTGATCGTCAAAAAACCTTCATGGTTTCGAGATGCGGCTGAAACATTGACGCTGGACCTTGGCGGCGACGTTCAACGCCATCCAGGAGACAGCCATGAACAAAATTTCGATGACGCGGCGCGCTTTCGTCACGTCGGCGAGCGCCGTTGGCCTCATCGGTGCTTCAGGCCTCGCGCTTCCCTACTATTCCCGCGCCAATCAGCGGCCGGCCTTCACCCATGGTGTCCAGTCCGGCGACGTCGACGCCACCAGCGGCATGGTCTGGACGCGCACCGATCGCCCGTCGCGCGTCATGTTTGAAGTGTCGTCGACGGAGAATTTCGCCAACGCCGTCCGCCTTGCGCCGCTCGATACGTCGCCGGCCAGCGATTACACGGTAAAACGGCTGCTCACCGACCTCGCCTCGGATCAGGATATCTTCTACCGCATGACAGCGGCCGATCTCGCCGACATCAACGCCGTCTCCGAGCCGACCGTCGGCCGCTTCCGCACGGCGCCGGCCTCGAAGCGCGACATCCGGTTCGCCTGGTCGGGCGACACCGCCGGCCAAGGTTGGGGCATCGACGAAACCGGCATGAAGACCTATGCCACGATCGGCAAGCATACGCCCGACTTCTTCCTGCATTCCGGCGACACCATCTATGCCGACGGCGCGATGAAGGACGAGGCGGACCTGCCCGACGGCGGCAAATGGAAGAACACCGTCCTCATCGACGAAAAGCGCAAGGTTGCCGAGACGCTGGACGAGTACCGGGGCCAGTGGAAGTACAATTTGATGGACAAGAACGTGCTGGGGCTCAACGCCATCTGCCCGACCTTCTACCAGTGGGACGACCACGAGGTGGTGAACAACTGGTCGGATTCGAAGGACCTGAGCTCCGACGATCGCTACTCGGAAAAAAACATCCATGTGCTGGCGGCACGCGCGGCACGCGCCTTCCACGAAATGACGACGATCCGCTACGAGCCGTCGGAACCGGGCCGCGTCTATCGCAAGATCGCCTATGGGCCGCTGCTCGACGTGTTCTTCCTCGACATGCGTTCCTATCGCGGCGCCAATGGCCCTGGCATGCAGGAGACGGTGACGCCGCAATCGCGCATTCTCGGCGAACAGCAGACCAAATGGCTGAAGCGCGAACTGGCAAACTCCAACGCGACCTGGAAAATCATTGCCGCCGACATGCCGCTCGGTCTCGTCGTCTGGAACGACGCCAGCAAGAAGGCCGGCGCCGAGGCCGTCAGCAATGGCGACAATGGCCCCGCCAAGGGCCGCGAGCTGGAAATTGCCGACCTTCTTCGCTATATGCTATATAAAGAACGCTGGTATCAGCAACACCGTCTGGCTGACCGCCGACGTGCACTACACGGCGGCGCACTACTACAATCCAGACAAGGCGCAGTTCCAGGACTTCAATCCGTTCTGGGAGTTCGTCTCGGGTCCGCTCCACGCTGGCACCTATGGACCCAATGATTTCGACATGACCTTCGGCCCGGAGCTGAAATTCATCAAGGCGCCAACTGCCGAGCAGGGGCAGAACCTGCCACCGTCGGCCGGCCTGCAGTTCTTCGGCCTCGTCGATATCGACGGCGCCACTGAACAGATGACTGTGCGGCTTATGGATCGCGACGACAATGAACTCTACAAGGTCACGCTGGATCCGGTCCGGTCGGCCTGAGAGGACTGGCGCCTGTTCACCCTCCGCACAAGGGGAGGGTGAAGCGCGATCGTCAGTCCGGATAGCAGACGGTTGGAATCTTGGGCCAGACCGCGCTGTCGCAGCCGGCGTTTTCCTGCCTCTGCTTGAAGGCGGCACTGACCGGCCCGGTCACCACCGGGTCGACGCCATCGGGAGCATCGGCAAACAACTGCTCCGCCGTTCGTGTGTCGGACGGCAGGGCAGGGCGAGCCTCCTTGAGCGTCGCGGCCGACTGTGCTGCGCCTGCCGCAACGAGGACGGCGAGGGCAGCCCATGCGAAGATTGGCCGGTATCTGATGCCCGTATTGCTCATGAAATTTGAACTGTCCCGACCGCGAAAGGTTCCGCTTTGGTTAATAAATCCATTTCACACCAAGACGCTTAAGATTTGGTGACCATGTATTTGGTGGCACGCCTCCTCTTTCGCAATTGCGAAAAACCCTGTATGAGCCGCCCAACCGAAAGAGGCAGCGCCTTTTGGCCTGCTGCCTGCAACGCTCCCGAGACCACAACATGAAAATTCGTAATATCGCGATCATCGCGCACGTCGACCATGGAAAAACCACCCTCGTCGACCAGCTCCTGAAGCAGTCCGGCTCGTTCCGCGACAACCAGCGCGTCGCCGAACGCGCCATGGATTCGAACGACTTGGAAAAGGAACGCGGCATCACCATCCTGGCCAAGGCGACCTCGGTCGACTGGAAGGATACCCGCATCAACATCGTCGACACCCCCGGCCACGCCGATTTCGGCGGTGAAGTCGAGCGCATCCTGTCGATGGTGGATTCGGCCATCGTGCTGGTCGATGCCGCCGAGGGGCCGATGCCACAGACCAAATTCGTCGTCGGCAAGGCGCTCAAGGTCGGATTGAAGCCGATCGTCGTCATCAACAAGATCGACCGGCCGGACGCCCGTCACGTCGAGGTGGTCAACGAAGTGTTCGACCTGTTTGCAGCGCTCGACGCGACCGACGAGCAGCTCGACTTCCCGATCCTTTACGGTTCGGGCCGCGACGGCTGGGTCTCGGAAAACCCCGAAGGGCCGAAGGACCAGGGCCTGTCGCCGCTGTTCGACCTCGTCATCAAGCATGTGCCGGCGCCGACCGTTCATCCCGGCCCGTTCCGCATGATCGGCACCATCCTGGAGGCCAATCCGTTCCTCGGCCGCATCATCACCGGCCGCATCGAATCCGGCACGCTGAAATCCAACCAGGCGGTCAAGGTGCTGCATCATGACGGCACCCAGGTCGAAACCGGCCGCATCTCGAAGATCCTCGCTTTCCGTGGGCTCGAGCGCCAGCCGATCGACGAGGCGCAGGCGGGCGACATCGTCGCCATTGCCGGCCTGTCGAAGGGAACCGTCGCCGACACCTTCTGCGACCTGTCGGTGACCGAGCCGCTGCATGCGCAGCCGATCGATCCGCCGACCGTGACAATGTCGTTCCTCGTCAACGATAGCCCGCTGGCCGGCACCGAGGGCGACAAGGTGACCAGCCGCGTCATCCGCGACCGCCTGCTGCGCGAGGCCGAAGGCAATGTCGCGCTGAAGATCGAGGAATCGCCTGATAAGGATTCGTTCTTCGTCTCAGGGCGCGGCGAATTGCAGCTTGCCGTGCTGATCGAGACGATGCGCCGCGAAGGTTTTGAGATCGCCGTGTCGCGTCCGCGCGTCGTCATGCAGCAGGGCGAGAACGGCGAATTGCTGGAGCCGGTCGAGGAAGTCGTTATCGACGTCGACGAGGAGCATGCCGGCGTCGTCGTACAGAAGATGTCGGAGCGCAAGGCCGAGATGGTCGAGTTGCGTCCGTCCGGCGGCAACCGCCAGCGCATCGTCTTCCACGCGCCGACACGCGGCCTGATCGGCTACCAGTCGGAACTGTTGACCGACACGCGCGGCACCGCTGTCATGAACCGGCTGTTCCATGCCTACGAGCCCTACAAAGGCGAGCTGGCGGGCCGCACCAACGGCGTGTTGATCTCCAATGAACAGGGTGAATCGGTCGCCTATGCCATGTGGAACCTGGAAGACCGTGGCCCGATGGTCATCGACCCGGGCGTCAAGGTCTATCAGGGCATGATCATCGGCATCCATTCACGCGACAACGACCTCGAAGTGAACGTGCTGAAGGGCAAGAAGCTGACCAACATCCGCGCCGCCGGCAAGGACGAAGCGGTGAAACTGACGCCGCCGATCCGCATGACGCTGGAACGCGCGCTGGCCTGGATCCAGGACGACGAGCTGGTCGAGGTGACGCCGAAGACCATCCGCCTGCGCAAGCTCTACCTCGACCCGAACGAGCGCAAGCGTTTTGAGAAGTCGGCGAAAGTGGTCGGCGCGGCGTAAGCTTTTTTCTCCGGAAACAATTATCGAGGGAGGGAGCATTGCTCCCTCCCTTTTGCTTTACCCGCCGGCGGCCGAGATGATGGCGTCGCGGTCGGTTTCGCCGGCCAGATCGATGCGGATCGCCGTTCCCGCGCGTGCCGGCTTGCGCAAGGCTTTGGCCCCGTCCGGACCAACGACCAGCAATCGCTTCTCGTCCCAAGCCTGAAGCCGCGATCGCGAGATGCCGAGTTCACCGGCGAGCAACCGGTCGAGCCGCAGCGCTGTCGGCATCTCCAGCCCGAGCTGGAGTTCGAGAGCGGTGGTGTTTTCCGGCCTGTCGCCGAGCACCTCCTTATGAACGGCGGCTTCGGGAAACTCCTCGATGCGTCCGATCCTGCTGCGCAATGCGACAACATCGAAGGCATGGCGACGCGCCAGGCCTGGGTCGTTGCTTTCGAGCGCCTGCAAAAGCGCAGGCTCGATGTCGCGGCGGTTGCACCGCTCCAGAATGCCGAAATTCCAGGAATTGTCGCAATCGATGCAGCGGTAGATCAGCCACGCATCGATGCGTTTGCCATTGGCGTTGACGCGGAATTTTCCGCTGCAGTGGTACGCCTTGAAGGCGCCGCAGCGGTTGCAGTTGATGTGAGGTCGAGGTGCGGTTTTGGGTGCGATCGCCCAGCGGATACGCAGTATCGAAGACATGCCGAAAAGCCCTTCCCGTCGGGAAGTTCGTCAGATCGGCGATGTCGAGATGCCCATGCGGGCACGGCGTGGCGAGAGGCTGCGGTGGTCGGAAATCAGGTGTCGCGGGTGATTGTGCGCGACAGCGGTTCAGCAGTGCCAAACCGGTCTCGAACCGCCACCCTGAGGAACACATGATATGAAACAGAGGTCGCGAAAAGCGGCGCCATGCATTGTGTCGGGGGAGTTGACGAGACCGGCGGTTACGTAGGCAAAGTGAAGCTCAAAAATGTGTCGGGACGAAACTTCTAGCTGCGACGCGCCGGGTCGACAAGCCCCTTCTATTATCGATGCTACCGCCGCGGGGGCACTTGCGCTAATATCGAGCGATCAACGTCCCAAGCAAAGATCCCGGTCATGCACTTCACCTCGCTTCTGATCTTCGCCGCCGCCCTTTTCGTCGCCGCTGGCTCGCCCGGCCCCTCGATTGCCGCTCTGGTGGCGCGGGTCATCGCAAAGGGCTTTCGCGACGTGTTCCCGTTCCTGCTCGCCATGTGGATCGGTGAGGGCATCTGGCTGTCGCTGGCGGTGTTCGGACTGGCGGTGGTGGCGCAGACCTTCCATCTTGCCTTCGTCGTGCTGAAATGGGTCGGCGTCGCCTATCTCGCCTACCTCGCCTGGAAGATGTGGACTGCCCCGGTCGAGGCGCGTGAGGGCGAGATGCCGCGCGAGGAGTCGGCCATCAAACTGTTCTTTGCCGGGATGGCGGTGACACTCGGCAATCCCAAGATCATGATGTTCTATCTGGCGCTGCTGCCGACCATCATCGATCTCGCCTCGGTGACGGTCGTCGGCTGGGTCGAGCTGACGCTGACCATGGCCGTGGTTCTGGTCGCCATCGATCTCGCCTGGGTGCTGGCGGCAGCGCAGGCGCGAAAGCTGTTGAAGAGCAAGCGGGCGATGAAGATCGCCAACCGCGTCAGCGCTGGCACCATGGCCGGCGCTGCGGCGGCGATCGCGGCGCGGTCCTGAGCCGGCGCGTCAACTCATTTCGATGATCGGCGCGATCTCGACGCTGAAACCCGGGTCCGTCAGGATAGGACAATCCTTGGCTTTGGCGACGGCATCGTCGATGTCTTTCGCTTCGATGATTGTATAGCCGGCGGTCGGATTGCTGCCGCCATTGTTCTCGACCTTGCCGCCGGGCAGCACGGTCTTCGACATGCCGACCGGATTGCCGCCGTCGACAACGGCCGAGCCAAGCTTGCCGTACCAGCCGTTCCAGGCATCCATCGCTGCTTTCCGCTCGGCCTCGTCGGTCGGCATCTTGCCCGAGCCGTGATAGACGTAGAGAAACTTCGCCATGGTCTCCTCCCTTGATCGCGGCATCGAACCGGCATGCGGTCACGCCGCAGGAGCGATCATCGGACCAAACCGGCAAAGACGCAACGAGAATGCGCGATAGCTAATATACAGATGACTCGCACATCACCGCGCCATCGCGTGGTATTCATCGTTCGGCCGCATGTCGACTGCCGCTGCCACCCGGTTCGACATGTTGAAGAAGGCGGCGGTCGAGGCGATGTCCCAGATGTCGCGGTCGGAAAAGCCAGCTTCACGCAGCGCTGCCCGGTCGGCTTCGACGATCTTCGCCGGTTGCTCGGTCAGCTTCACCGCGAATTCGAGCATCGCCTTCTGTCTCGCGGAAAGATCGGCGGCGCGGAAATTCATCACCATCATCTCGCCGAAGGCCGGGTCCCCTGAAAGCTGGCGCACCGCCGCGCCATGGGCGGCGAGGCAATAATAGCAGTGGTTGATGGAGGAGACGGCCACCGCGATCATCTCGCGCTCCAGCTTCGACAGGCCGGATTGGCCCAGCATCAGCTCGTTGTACATATCGGTGAAGGCACGCAGCTTCGTCTCGTCGAAAGCGTAGGCCAAAAGCACATTGGGAACGAGGCCGAGCTTCTCCTCGCATTTGGCGAAATAGGCTTTTGTCGCTTCGCTCCGCTCCGCGGGTGCGAGATCGAGTGCAGTGATTTTGTCAGTCATGGCGGATTTTCTCCTTATTTTCGGTGACCCACCGGCGAATTCCGACATTTCGTCGCAAGCCGTCAAACCTTTGTCGCCAAGTACCGGTCATCTGCTACCATAGTTGCAAAACATATGACGGGAGGGATTAGCGACATGGCCGGCCTGAAATCCGCAAGCCAGTTGAAAAAGTTGAGCACGGCCAAGGGCAGCGAAAAGTCCGGCAGGCTTGCCGACTACCTGCTGGCCCGCGCGCCGGCCGAAGATGTCGCCGCCTATGATGTCGCCGACCTCGAACGCGCCGCCGATCTTGCCGGCCGCGCTGTCGCCAGGCACAAGAAGGGCGATTGCGTCGTCGCCATAGAGGTCGATTCCGGTGTCGTCCGCCAGGGCAGACCGATGACCGTGATCACCGTCGTCAACGACAACATGCCGTTCCTGTTCGATTCCATCCTCGGCGAGATCTCCGAGAGCGCTGGCGAGCCGCTGCTGGTTACCCATCCGGTCATCGTCGTCAGGCACGGCAAGAGCGGCGTCGACGAAATCCTCGGCGATGGCGGGTTTGCCAAGGGCGATCACAGTCATGAGCGGCTGAGCGTCATCCACGTCCATATCGGCCGTCTTTCGGCCGATCAGGCCGAGGCATTGGCCGGACGGCTGAAGAAAATATTGGACCAGGTGCGCGCCGCTGTCACCGACTGGAAGCCGATGCTGGCCCGCCTCGACCAAGCAATCTCGGAGTTCCGCTACGCTCCGGTGCCGCTCGACAAGGCTCACGTCACCGAAGCGATCGCCCTCCTCGAATGGTTGCGCGACGACAATTTCACCTTCCTCGGCATGCGCGAGTTCAAATACACCGGCGGCGAGAAGAGCGGCACGCTGGAGCGCACCGAAAAGCCCGGCCTCGGCATCCTCTCCGATCCCGACGTGCTGGTGTTGCGGCGCGGCACTGAAGCGGTGACGACGACGCCGGAAATCCGCGCCTTCCTGCACGGGCCGGAACCGCTGATCGTCACCAAGGCCAACGCCAAATCGTCGGTGCACCGCCGCATCTATCTCGATTACATCGGCGTCAAGACCTACACCGCCAAGGGCGTGCTTTCGGGCGAGCTGCGCATCGTCGGTCTGTTCACCTCGACGGCCTATACGCGCTCGGTGATGAAGATCCCCTATCTCAGGTCGAAAGCCGAAACCATCATCGCCAAATCCGGTTTCAACCCTGAAGATCACTCCGGCAAGGCACTGATCAACGTGCTGGAGAGCTATCCGCGCGACGAGCTGTTCCAGGTTCCGGTGCCGGTCCTGCGCAAGCACGCCCAAGCGCTTCTGGGGCTGATCGAGCGGCCACGCGTCAGGGCGCTGGTGCGCGTCGATCAGTTCGACCGCTTTGTCTCGATCCTCGTCTTCGTGCCGCGCGACCGCTACGATAGCATCGTGCGCGAGAAGATCGGCACCTATCTGAAGACGGTGTTCGAAGGCCGGCTGTCGGCCTACTATCCCGCCTTTCCGGAAGGCGGACTGGCGCGCGTCCATTTCATCATCGGCCGTTCCGGCGGCAGAACGCCGAAGATCGACCAGGCGACGATCGAGGCAGCGATCCGCGCCATCGTGCGGACCTGGGACGACATTCTGCGCGAGACCGCGGCCGAGACCGGCGCCGATGCGACGCTCACGGCGATCGCCGCGCGCTTCTCGGGAAGCTATCGCGACAGCTTCTCGCCGGCAGAGGCATTGGCCGATGCCGGGCGCATCGCCAGGATCAGCGCGGCCAATCCGATCGCCATCGACTACTACCGCCATGTCGACCAGGAACCGCATCAGGCGGCGCTGAAGATCTATCACCATGGCAGCCCGGTGGCGCTTTCGCGACGGGTGCCGGTGCTGGAGAACATCGGTTTCCGCGTTATCAGCGAGCGCACCTTCGAGGTCGGCGACGACGCTTCCGGCATGATCAATAGTGATCAGCCGGGCATGGTCTTCATCCACGACATGGAACTCGAAAACAGCTACGGCAAGCCGATCGACCTTGGCGACCGCGGCGCGCTGTTCGAGGACGCGTTCCTTTCCGTCTGGCGCGGCGACATCGACAATGACGGCTATAACGGCCTTGCCCAGACCGCCGGCCTGTGGTCGGGCGAGGTCACCATCCTGCGTGCCTATGGCCGCTATCTGCAGCAGGCCGGGATCCCGCAGAGCCAGGATTTCATTGCCGCCGCGCTCAACCGCTATCCGGAAATCGCGCGTGGCCTGCACGAGCTGTTCGTTGCCCGCCTCGGACCGACGGCGGAGACGGAAGGGGTGGTCGCGGCCAAGCACCTCAAGGCCAAGATCAGGGATGCGTTGGAGGAGGTTCCCAACATCGATGACGACACCATCATCCGTCGCTACCTCAACCTGATCGAAGCCTCGCTACGCACCAATCATTTCGTCCCCGATATGAAAGAGAAGGGCCAGTCGCTGGCGATCAAGCTCGATTCGCAGGCGGTCGACGGCCTGCCGGCGCCGCGGCCGTGGCGGGAGATCTTCGTCTACGGTTCCGAGGTCGAGGGCGTGCACCTGCGCTTCGGCCCGGTCGCCCGCGGCGGTCTGCGTTGGTCGGACCGCGCCCAGGACTATCGCACCGAGGTGCTCGGCTTGGTCAAGGCGCAGCAGGTCAAGAATGCGGTAATCGTGCCGGTTGGCGCCAAGGGCGGCTTCTATCCGAAGAAGTTGCCGATGGGCGCCGGCCGCGACGCCATCTTCGAAGCCGGCGCGTCCGCCTACAAGAATTACGTCTCCAGCCTGTTGTCGATCACCGACAATATCGGCATCGACGAGGTTATCCCGCCTGCCGGTGTGATCAGGCGCGACGAGGACGATCCCTATTTCGTCGTCGCCGCCGACAAGGGCACGGCGACCTTCTCCGACACCGCCAATGCCATCAGCGAGAAGCATGGCTTCTGGCTCGACGACGCCTTCGCCAGCGGCGGCTCGGCCGGCTACGACCATAAAAAGATGGGCATCACCGCCAAGGGCGCCTGGGAAGCGGTCAAGCGGCATTTCCGCGAGATGAACCGGGATATCCAGACCACACCCTTCACCGCTGTCGGCGTTGGCGACATGTCGGGCGACGTGTTCGGCAACGGCATGCTCCTGTCCGAGAAGACCCGGCTGATCGCCGCCTTCGACCATCGCGACATCTTCATCGATCCCGATCCCGACATGGCGGCTTCGATGGTCGAGCGCCGGCGCATGTTCGCCCTCGCCCGTTCGAGCTGGCAGGACTACGACAAGACAAAACTGTCCGAAGGCGGCGTCATCGTCTCGCGCAGCCAGAAGTCGATCACGCTGCCGCCGGCCGCAGCCGCGGCGATCGGTCTCGGCAAGACGACCGCCTCGCCGGTCGAGATCATGAACGCCATCCTCAAGGCGCCGGTCGACCTTTTATGGTTCGGCGGCATCGGCACGTATCTGAGGGCATCGACGGAAACCAACCAGGATGTCGGCGATCGCGCCAACGATGCTATTCGGGTGACCGCGCTCGACGTGCGCGCCAAGGTCATCGGCGAGGGCGCCAATCTCGGTGTGACGCAGCGGGCCCGCATCGAGTTCGGGCTGAATGGCGGTCGCTGCAATTCCGACGCCATCGACAATTCGGGCGGCGTCAACTGCTCCGATGTCGAGGTCAACATCAAGATCGCGCTGGCTTCCGCCATGCGCAAGGGGGCGCTGACCCGCCCGGTGCGCAACAAGCTGCTTGCCGAGATGACCGACGAGGTAAGCGCGCTGGTGCTGTCCAACAATTACGAGCAGACGCTGGCGCTGTCCCTTGCCCGCAAGCGCGGCCTCGCCGACATCGCCCATCAGAGCCGTTTCATGGCAGCGCTCGAGGCGCGCGGCCTGCTCGACCGCGCGGTGGAGACGCTGCCGTCGCCGGCAGCTCTTGCCGAGCGTGAGGCGCGCGGTGAGCCGTTGACCAGGGCCGAGCTCGGCGTGCTGTTGGCCTATGCCAAGATCGTGCTGTTTTCCGACATCGTCGCCAGCGACGTGCCGGACGATCTGCATTTCGACCGTGACCTGATGGGCTATTTTCCGGACCGTATGGCGAAGAAATACGCGGCCGAGATCCACGGCCATCGCCTGCGCCGCGAAATCATCGCCCGTGTCGTCGCCAACGACCTGGTCAATCGTGGCGGCCCATCCTTCGTCAACAGGCTGCAGGAAGCGACCGGCCGCGGCGCGGCCGACGTGGTCCGGACCTTCGCCTTGGTGCGCGACGGCTTCGGATTGCCGGCGCTCTATCGCCAGATCGACGCGCTCGACAATCAGATCGACGGACAGGTGCAGCTCGACCTTTATCAGACCGTTAGCCGGCTTACTTATGTGGCCAGCGGCTGGTATCTCAAGAACGATGCCAGCACCGCGCCGCTCGGCCAAAGGATCGCCGAATTGCAGGACGCGCGCAAGGCACTGGAGCCGAAGCTCGTTTCGCTGCTGCCGGCCTTCTCGCGCGAGTGGATCGAGGAGCGGCGGCATGGTCTAGCCAAGGGCGGCGCGCCCGAAAGGCTTGCCGAACAGCTGGCGCTGACCGATGTGGCAGGCGTCGTCCCTGACATCGCGCTGACGGCCCGAACGGCGAATGCCGACATTGTCGTCGCCGCGAAGGCGTTTTTCGCTGTCAGCGATGCCTTCCGCATTCCGCGTGTCGAGGACGCAGCGCGCTCGATCGCGCCATCCGACTACTACGATCAATTGGCTCTCTCCCGCGCCACCGACACGATCGGCGCGGCCAGGCGCGGCATCGCGGTGGCGGCGCTGACCGGTCATGCCGAGGCGGCGGACCCGGTGGCGGCATGGCTGGAGGCGGGCGGGGAACGGGTCGCGCGTATCCGCGAGCGGCTGCAGGCGCTGACCGAGGGCGGCGACATCACCGTGTCGCGGTTGTCGGTGGCATCGGGCCTGATCAGCGACCTGATGGGGATGTGAGAAGTCTTCCACATCGCGCGGGATTGCCGGCAAGAACTGCGCTATAGAGCGAAGCGGCGACCGCTCCGGGGCGCCGTTTGCGGGAGGGGATATGGCCGAAATAGCAGTGCAGCGGGCATCGGGACGCGGCATCTGGGGATGGATGCTGTTCGACTGGGCGGCGCAGCCGTTCTTCACGGTCATCACCACCTTCATCTTCGGACCCTATTTCGTCTCGCGCATGGCCAGCGATCCGGAGACAGGCCAGGCGGCATGGGGTTACGGCATCGCCGCAGCCGGGCTGGTCATCGCCGTGCTGTCGCCGATCCTCGGCTCGATCGCCGACCAGACCGGCCCACGCAAACCCTGGATTGCTTTGTTCGCCGCAATCAAGATCACCAGTCTTGGCCTGCTGTGGCTCGCCGCCCCCGGCTCCAATCTGTTTCTTGTGGTAGCGTTGTTCTCGCTGGCCTCCGTTGCCGCCGAATTCTCAACCGTGTTCAACGATTCGATGATGCCGCGTCTGGTGCCGAAGAGCGAAATCGGCCGAATCTCGAATATGGCATGGGGTCTTGGCTATCTCGGCGGCATGATCGCGCTGATCTTCGTCGTCGCTTTCATGGCCAGTTCGCCGGAAACCGGCAAGACGCTCCTCGGCTTCAATCCAATCCTCGGGCTTGATCCGAAACTCGGCGAGGATGCACGGGCGACCGGACCGCTCTCGGCGGGGTGGTATTTTCTATTCATCCTGCCAATGTTCTTTTTCACGCCCGATGCGGTGAAGGGCATTCCCCTACGACCGGCGGTGCGCGAGGGGCTGTCGGAACTGAAATCGACGCTGGGCGAAATACGCAAGCGCAGCGGCATCTTCCGCTTTCTCGTTGCCCGCATGATCTATCAGGACGGCGTCAATGCATTGCTTGCGCTGGGCGGTGCATTTGCGGCGGCGATGTTCCACTGGTCGATCACCGAGATCGGCCTGTTCGGCATCATCCTCAACGTCGTCGCCATCGTCGGTTGCCTCATTGCCGCACGCCTCGACACGGCGCTTGGCTCCAAGACCATAGTGATGATTTCGCTTGTCCTGCTCAGCATCGCCACGATCGGCATCGTCTCGACCGGGCCGGGCTATACGCTGTTCGGTGCCTGGATGATGCCCGGAGCCGATAGCGGCGGATTGTTCGGTACACCGGCGGAAAAAGCCTACATCTTCTTTGGTCTGCTGATCGGGCTTGCCTTCGGACCGGTGCAGGCATCGTCGCGCTCCTATATGGCGCGCAGCGTCACCGCTGCCGAATCGGGCCGCTATTTCGGCATCTATGCGTTGGCCGGACGGGCTACGAGTTTTGCTGCGCCGTTCATGGTGGCGACGATCACGCTGGCCAGCGGCTCGGCGCGGCTCGGCATGGCGGTAATCGTGCTGTTCCTCGGCATCGGCCTAGCGATCTTGATTCGCACGCCTTATCCGGCGGACAACCCGCCGGCGGCGTAGGGGCGCCTTTCCCTTCTCCCCTTGTGGGAGAAGGTGGATCGGCGCGTAGCGCCGAGACGGATGAGGGGTGTTGGAAGAAACTCAACGTGAAACATCAAGGGATTTGAAGCGCTTACGTCTTCGTCGCAGCGATCCTGCCCTCACCCCTCATCCGACCGAGCTTCGCTCGGCCACCTTCTCCCACAGGGGGAGAAGGGAAGAAGGGCTCAATGCCGGAAATGCCTGACGCCCGTAAACACCATGGCGATACCGTGCGCGTCGGCGGCGGCGATGACATCGTCGTCGCGCATCGAGCCGCCCGGCTGGATGACGGCGGTGGCGCCGGCTTCGATCGCTGACAGGAGCCCGTCGGCGAAGGGGAAGAAGGCATCGGAGGCGACGACAGACCCTTTGGTCAGCGGCTCGGCCATGCCGGCAGCCTCGGCTGCGTCGAGCGCTTTGCGCGCCGCGATGCGCGAGGAATCGACCCGGCTCATCTGGCCGGCGCCGATGCCGACGGTGGCGCCATCTCTGACATAGACGATGGCGTTCGACTTGACGTGCTTTGCGACGCGGAAGGCGAATTTGAGATCGGCCATCTCGGCCGGCGTCGGCGCGCGCCTGGTCACCACTTTCAGGTCCAGATCATCGACCACCGCATTGTCGCGGCCCTGGACGAGCAATCCGCCGGAAACGGATTTCACGGTGGTGCCGGCCGAGCGCGGATCGGGCAGGCCGCCGGTGACAAGCAAGCGTAGATTCTTCTTGGCGGCGACGATGCGGATAGCTTCTTCCGAGGCGCCCGGCGCGATGATGACCTCGGTGAAGGTTTTCACGACCTCCTCGGCGGCCTCGGCATCGAGAATACGGTTCATCGCGACAATGCCGCCAAAGGCCGAGACCGGATCGCAGGCAAGCGCCTTGGCGTAGGCCGCCTTCAGCGAAGTGCCCTCGGCGACGCCGCACGGGTTGGCGTGCTTGATGATGGCGACGGTGGCGGAGCGGGCCGGATCGAACTCGCCAACCAGCTCGAAGGCGGCGTCGGTGTCGTTGATGTTGTTGTAGGAAAGCTGCTTGCCCTGAAGCTGGCGCGCCGTCGCGACGCCCGGCCGCTTGTCGCCATCGATGTAGAAGCCGGCGCCCTGATGCGGGTTCTCGCCGTAGCGCATCACCTGGTCCAGTCTGCCGCCGAAGGCGCGCCAGGTGGGATGCTCGATCTCCAGCGCCTCGGCGAACCAGCCGGAGATCGCCGCATCATAGCTGGCAGTGCGGGCAAAGGCCTTGGCCGCCAGCTTCTTGCGGAAATCCAGCGAGAGCGAGCCGAAATTCATCTCCAGAGCGTTGAGCACCGAGGCATAGTCCTCGGGATCGGTGACGATGGCGACATAAGCGTGGTTCTTGGCCGAAGCGCGGATCATCGCCGGGCCGCCTATGTCGATGTTCTCGACGATCGAGGCGTAAGCGGCCCCGGAGCGGCGGACATCCTCGAAAGGGTAGAGATTGGAGACGACGAGATCGATAGGCTCGATGCCATGATCGCGCATCGCCGCCGCGTGTTCGGGATCGTCGCGCACGCCAAGCAGCGCGCCATGCACCGACGGATGCAGCGTCTTGACGCGGCCGTCCATGATCTCTGGAAAGCCGGTAAGCTCAGAGACGTCGCGGACGGCCATGCCTGCCTCAGCGATCGCCTTTGCCGTGCCGCCGGTGGAGACCAGCTCGACACCCGCCGCGGCCAGCGCCCGCGCGAGATCGAGGAGCCCGGTCTTGTCGAAAACGGAGAGCAGCGCGCGACGCACGGGAACGAGATCGGGCTCGGGAATGTTCTTGGCGGCGACGGCCATGGGCTGGCGGCCTTTCACGGCTGGTTGGGAAAGTGTCCGCGCGCCGTAGCACATGAGACCTGGAAATCAAACTGCGAGGCTAGCCGCAGTCTCAGCTTTTTTCCGGATGACCGGCGATAACCGTTCGCGTCAGTTGCCAATGGACTTCGGAAACCTCCGATGCCCTGAAGGCCAGCACGATCTGCCGGCTGCGGCGCGGGCCGCCAAGACCGGCGAAATAGATGGATTCCTCGACCTCGGGCGCCACCTCGGTACAGGTGAACACCCAGGTGTCGGCCTGGTCAGCGGCCAGAACCAGGCGGTCGTGCTCGTCCTGAAGCATGCCTATGTCGGGATGGATGTGGAAGCGCACCGTGACGAAGTCGCGGCCATTGTTGCGGATCGCGGCATTGCCGGGCCGCTGAAAACGGTCCCTGCCGGCGAGCACGTTGCCGTTCGTCGACAATTTCAGCTCGCGCTCATGCAGCAAGCCGAAGCGCGCGACATAGCCGTCGTGACGGGCCAGGAAACCCTGGCTGCCCGGCTGGTCGGTGCGTTTGCAAGGCACATGCTGCGGGCCGCCGATCAACGGCGTGCCGAGGAGATCGTTGACGCGCAGCGAATGGCTGAAACGCGCCGACGAGGTGTCGTTGATGGTGGCGGTCGAGTGGGCGGCCGTGGCGCGGGCAAGCGGCCTGAATTCGGCGGCGCCATAGGTGTCGACGCCAGCGTTGACGACATAATGCTGGCGGCCGGACGACAGCTCGAAGGCCAGGCATCCGGCGTGCGCCGCGTTGGAAACGTCGATAGGCGGTGGCAGGCCGGTATCGGCGACCACGGTGACGCCGCCCATGGAGAGGCGCTCGTAGCCCGAATGTGGCGCGTGCAGCAACGGCGCGCCGGCGGTGTCGTCGTGGCGCAGAATGGTGGCGATGCGGTCGTGGATGGTCGCGCCCATGCCGTTGAAGCGGGCGAGGCTGCCGTCCTGGTGGCGAAAGAAGCGCAGCGCCGGCAGCATACGGTCGATGGCGCCCATCAGCGCCGCCGGCGGCGTCTCGGCTTGATTGGCATAAGTCTGGCGCAACGGCAGAAGGTCGGCGAGGATTTCAAGCACGGTCATCGGATTGCGGGAAATATGGCCGCCATCCGGCAGAATCTGACGGTCAAGCTCTTCGGCCAGGTTGCGGGTCGCGCCGCGCAAAGCCGATGCCGGCGCCGGTAGCGACAAAGCGGCAAAGGCAAGCGCGATGCGGGCGCGCAGCCTGTCCTTGCCGTCCGGCATCTCGCGTGCCATCGCCCTGAGATAGCGGATCTGCACGGCCAGCGATTTCAGGAATGCCCGGTAAAAGGGAAATTCAGCGCCCTGCAGCACCACCGAGGAATGCTGCAGCCAGGCGATGACGCGCTTGGCCGTCGTGCCGGGCTCCCAGGCGACACCGGAAATTTGGCTGCCATGGATAGTGATCCAGTCGGAGACCAGCGCGCGCGCGTTGGCGGCGGCAAGCTCGGTGCCGGCGGCGCGCATATGGCGCAGCCAGCGAAAACCGTGCAGGGCCTTTTGCCATCCGGGATTGGGCACGGCGATCTGGAAGGGCGATTTGCCGCCGGTCTCGACCAGATGTCCCGACAGCGGATAGCGGCCATAGTAGATCTCCAGCGCGATCTGGGGGTCGGCCAGGCGCAGGTCCGGCGGAGCGATCAAAACGCGTTCCGGCGTGCGGCCGGAGTAGCGCCAGCGATAGACCGGCCCGGCGCGCAGGCGCCGGCGCGTCTTGCGCCAAAACTCCTTCGCGACAAGCGTCCATAGACGTGTCGTGCTGCCGGCAGCGATCGCCAAAAGCCCTCCTCATAGCCCTCAAGCCGAAGACAAGTTTATATGATTCAAGAACTTATGCGAAGGCGAATTCATCGGAAGCTTTGGAGTTCAGCCTGTTTTCCGCAGGATTCAACCTAAATAGTCGTCAAATTTTTAGCATTAGCCGGCTCTGCGCATCCGGGCGGCGAAGAAGCCGTCCAGGCCGGACCGTTCCGGTGAGCCGAGATCGAGATCGGCGGGCGTGGTGCGCAGCGTGCCTTGCGGCGTCAGGAACGGATCGATGCCGGCGATCTCTCCCGGGCGGAGCGGATCGTCGACGATATCAGCCGTCCCGGCGAGGAACGCGCGGTGAAGCGCCTCGCCTTCGAGCGGGTCGAGCGAACAGTTGGAAAAGACGATGCGCCCGCCGGGCCTGACCAGGGTGACGGCGCGGGCGAGCAGCCTTGCCTGCAGATCGGCGAGCTTTTCGACGTCGGCCGCGGTCTTCGTCCAAGGCACGTCGGGATGCCGCCGCACCGTGCCGGTCGAAGAGCAGGGCGCGTCGAGGAGGACGGCGTCGAACAGTTCCTTCGGCTCATATTTGAGCAGATCGGCCTGAACGATCTCTGCGGACAGGCCGAGCCGCTCGAGATTCTGCGAGAGCCGCGCCAACCGGTTCTTTGAGGAATCGATCGCGGTGACCTTGGCGCCGGCAAGTATCAGCTGGGCGGTCTTGCCGCCTGGGGCGGCACAGAGATCGGCGACGCGCAAACCCTTTATGTCGCCGAAGAGCCGGGCCGGAAGGCTGGCCGCGGCATCCTGAACCCACCAAGCGCCATCTTCGAAGCCTGGCAACTCGGTGACGGAGGCGCTGAGCTTTTCCACCCGCACTGTGCCAGTCGGCAGCACGATGCCGCCGAGCCGCTCGGCCCACAACGCGGGATCGGACTTGACGGTGAAATCGACCGGCGCTTCGTGCCGATGAGCGGCGAGAATCTGCCTGGCCTTGTCGACGCCATAGGCGGCCTTCAGCCGGTCGGAAAACCATTTCGGCGCTTCGTCGGTAGCGGCAAGCGCTGCAGCCAGCTCGGCCTGCTTGGACCGCGCCAGCGTGCGCAGCACGCCGTTGACGAGACCAGAGAAGCGCACCGTGCGCGGATCGGACTTGGCGTGGGTCACGGCAAGGTCGACGGCGGCGCTGTCGGGAATGTCGAGGAACAGGATCTGTGCAGCCGCCACATGCAGAATATGCGAAAGCGCGGTGGCATTGGGCGGCAGCGGCTTTTCCAGGCGGCGGGCCAGCAGCCCTGATATGGTCATGCGGAAGCGCAGCGCGGTGACCAGTATGGCGCGCACCAGCGCCCGGTCGCGGAGATCCAGCGCCTTGTATTGCGGATGGCCGTTCTCATGGTCGGTCAGCCCGTCAAGTGGCGTCCTCGCGTCGATGACGGCAGCAAGCAGCCGTGCGGCCGCCTTGCGCGCGGCAAGGCCGGCAACGGGCTCGCCGGGGCTCACTGCATTGTTTTCATGATCGCCTGAAATTCGGTGCCGGCGTTTCGCTTCGCTCACGACCACGGACCCTTGGGTCCGGTCGGATTGCGGCCCCAGGGATTGGATTTCGGCCGGGCCGGTTGCGCCGGCGGCTGCTCGGGCTGCTGAGCTGCCTTCTCCCACGGGCCCGAAGGCTGCTGCTCACCGGCCTGCTCTGGCATCGGAGCTTGCGGCCGCGACTGGGCGGATCCGCCACCGACCGCCATGTCCCGCGCCATCGCCTGCAGGGCCGCGATGCGGTTATCGGTATTCGGGTGGGTGGAAAACAGACTGTCCATGCGCTCCCCGGAAAGAGGATTGATGATGAAGAGGTGGGCGGTCGCCGGATTGCGCTCGGCATCCGGGTTGCGGATGCGTTCGGCGCCACGGGCGATCTTGTCAAGGGCCGAGGCAAGCCAAAGCGGGTTTCCGGCTATTTCGGCGCCGCGCCGGTCGGCCTCGTATTCGCGGGTACGACTGATCGCCATCTGCACGATCATCGCAGCAAAGGGCGCCACGATCATCGCCACCAGCACGCCGACAAAGCCGAACGGATTGTTGCTGTCGCGGTTGCCGCCGAAAAAGAAGGCGAAATTGCCGAGCATCGAGATCGCGCCGGCAAGCGTGGCGACGATCGTCATGGTCAGCGTGTCGCGGTGCTGCACATGGGCGAGCTCGTGCGCCATCACCGCGGCGACTTCTTCAGGCGACAGTTGCTGCAACAGTCCGGTGGTGGCGGCGACCGCGGCGTTCTGCGGGTTGCGGCCGGTGGCGAAGGCGTTGGGCTGCGGGTTGTCGATCAGATAGGTTTTCGGCATCGGCAGGCCGGCCTGTCTGGCGAGGCTCTGCACGATGGCGTAATATTCCGGCGCATTCCTTTCGTCGACCTCGACCGCGCGGTGCATCGACAGCACCATCTTGTCGGCGTTCCAATAGCTGAACAGGTTCATGCCGGCGGCAATCAGCAAGGCGATCACCATGCCGCCCGATCCGCCGATCAGATAGCCGACGCCCATGAACAGCGCGGTCATCGCGGCCAAAAGCATGGCGGTGCGAAGTGTGTTCATCGTCTGCTCCGTTTCTGCCGGCGCTGCGTAAAAGGGGTCGATCCTTGTCGGCTCATCGCTATATGATGGGAAACGCTTGGCCCTGTTTCAATCCGGGAATATCGCATGATCGACGAAACCAGTAAAACAGGCAAAACCGGTAATACAAATGCCGGCCCCGGTCACCGTGCGCTGCAAAAGACGCTGACGCCGGCAGCCCGCCGCGCCTTGGCGGAAGCGGAAGCACGGCGCGAACACTACCGCCAGCAGGAAGCCGCGATGCCCCGGGAGATCGGCGGTCGTGGCGGCAAGGAGCCCGGCCGCTATGGCGATTGGGAGGTCAAGGGCCTGACCAGCGATTTCTAGGCACGACCCTGATACTTGAGGCTTAGCAGACCTCGGCGGCGCGCTCCGGCTCGAGGGCGATCCAGCCGCGGTCGTCAACAGCGATACCGATCGCGTCGTAACCGGCGATTGCGGCATGCGGCGTTTGCAGCGGATGCTGGTGCGTGGCGCTGATCACCATGACCGCAGCACCTGCCGCCTCGGCCGCCGATATTCCGGCGGGCGCATCTTCGAAAACGAGGCAGTCGCGCGCATCGACGCCCAGCCGCTCGGCCGCCAGCCGGAAGCAATCGGGCGCCGGCTTGCCGTGGGAAACGTCCTCGGCCGCGACAAGGACGGCGGGAAGCGGGATGCCGGCGGCCGCGATGCGCAGGAGAGCCAGCTCGCGCGGCGCAGAGGTGACGATGGCCCAGCGCTCGGGCGGCAGCGACGCCAGAAACGCCGCGGCGCCGGCGATCGGAAGGATGCCGTCGATATCGGCCACCTCGGCCTTCAGAAGCGCATCGGCTTCGCGCATCGGGTCGACGCCTGGAAGCGCCAGCCGAGCTATGGTCTCAATCGCCCGCACGCCGTGGATCGTCGGCAGGAATGCAGCAACGTCGAGACCTTGCCGGTGTGCCCAATCTGCCCATACCCTTTCTGCCGCGGCAATCGAATTGACCACTGTGCCGTCCATGTCGAACAGGAAGGCTGCGAATTTTTTGCCTGCGAACATCTGCTATCCCGGGAGGTTGTTTCGAAGAGACCAAAGCCTGTCGATCGACCGTAACGTCGTGTCGGCTGCATGGGAAGGCGCGAGGCCGCGTTTTCGACAATGCCAGGGAACCACGGCGAGCCGTCTCGCGTTCACCAGACTGTCTTCCGCGATGCTCAAAAAGGGGTGGAACCGCGATGCTGATCCGGCTCGGCTACGAAATCGCCATCGACTGTGCGGAAGCCACCCCGGTGATTTCGCTGCTCGAGATCCACAAGGAGCGGCAGGCCGACATCAAGCGGCAGACGCGCGTGCTGACCTCGCCTGCCGTCCCAACCAGGCTCTATCACGACCTTTATGGCAACACCTGCCGTCGCTTCACGGCGCCTGGCGGCGGCTTTCGCATCCTCTACGACGCCGTCGTCGAGGACAGCGGCGAGGCCGACGAGGTCAACCTACTGGCCAGGGAAGTGCCGGTGGCGGAGTTGCCCGACGAAGTGCTCTGCTATCTGCTCGGCAGCCGCTATTGCGAGACCGACCACCTAGGCGGATTGGCCTGGCAGGTTTTCGGCCCTGTTCCATCCGGTTGGGCGCGGGTGCAGGCGATCGTCGACTATGTCCACAACCGTCTGTCGTTCGGCTACGGCTATGCGCGCCCGACACGCACGGCGGCGCAGGCGCATGAAGAGCGCGTCGGCGTCTGCCGCGACTTCGCTCATCTGGCGATCACGCTCTGCCGCTGCATGAACATCCCCGCCCGCTATGTGAACGGTTATCTCGGCGACATCGGCGTGCCGCTCGACCCGGCACCGATGGATTTTTCGGCGTGGCTGGAAGTGTTCCTCGATGGCAAATGGTACACGTTCGACCCCCGCCACAACATGCCGAGGATCGGCCGCATCGTCATCGCGCGCGGCCGCGACGCGACAGACGTGCCGCTGCTGCACAGTTTCGGCCCGCACCGGCTTGGGCTGTTCAAGGTCTGGACCTACGAGCAGGAAAGCAACTTGTTCAACCCGCCCCATCGCGGCGTCGACAGGACCGTCAGCGCGCAGATGCTGGCATAGAAGCGCAGGCGAACGGCCTGCGTCCCATTCTAATCGTCATCTGAGCTGTGGCCGTCTTATGGGTCTGATACGCCTGATCCGCTTCGGCACAGCCGGCCTGTGCCGGATCGGGATCGAGTTCTTGTGCTCCACGGCAGATGGCGGGATCTTGGTAAACGCTTCGTAAACGAAACTGCCGCAGCGGCTTGTCGTTTACCGGTTGTTCACCCTGTTGCGTTCCCAAACCAAGCAGAAACAACGGTTTGACAATGAGCCGTTGGCTGTTGGTCCCTTGGCGGCGCCATCCGGCCGGATTCCTGCAATGCGCCTTCACGCGGCTTCGAGGTCGCGGCGAATGGAGGCGGAAGCATGCGGCATTTTGGGGGTCTTGTTGACGCGATCGGCGGCTTCGCCAGGGATCGCAGCGGAAATTTCGCGGTTCTGTTCGGCATCGTCGCTTCGGTTCTGACGCTGGGCGCCGGCTTTGCCGTCAACGTTTCCCAGCTCTACAACGCCAAGTCGAGCCTGCAAGGCGTGGTCGATGCGGCGGTGACCTCGACGGCACGCGACCTGACGACCGGCGTCATCAAGGAGGCCGACGCCAACGCATCGGTGCAGTTGTTCCTTGACGCCAACAGCGAGGCAGGCATCCTGCAGGCCGACCAGATCGTCCTCGACAAACTGACGGTCGACAGGACCGCCAACACGGTCCAGGCGGACGTCCACGTCGACGTCGGATTTTATTTCCCGCTTTTCGGCATGGGTGACGTGAAACGCGTCGAAGCGTCGACGACAGCGCTCTATTCGGACAAGCAGATCGAAGTGGCGATGATGCTCGACGTGACCGGATCGATGGCGGCCAGCTGGTATAAGAACACCGACAAAATTGGCGACCTGCGAACTGCGGCTTCGAAGGCCGTGACCGATCTGCTCAAATGGAACCGTGACGAGAACGATCCCCGCATACGCATCGCGATCGTTCCCTACGCCGAAGCCGTCAATACAGGCGGTCTGGCCGGCACGGTTTTCGTCGAGACGGAACATGGGCCAGAGGTACCGCCGCCCACCGATGCGCCGGTCTCGGTCTCTTCTGCGACCCCTGCCGAGGACGAATGCGCCACCGAGCGCAAGGACAAGGATGGCTATGCCGACTATTCGTCTGACGGGCCTTACACGCCGCGCGTGGACAACAACGGTAAAACCTATCTGGCCAAAGTGAATCGGGACTACGATATGCGCAATTGCCCGTTGGCCGCGCTCGTCCCCCTGACGGCCGACGAAGACAAGCTGCTCAAGACCATCGACGATTTCACCGCTGCAGGCGTGACGGCCGGCGGCATCGCCGCGCAGTGGGGTTACTACATGCTTTCGCCATCGTGGCGCTCGGCGATAGCCGATGCCGGGCTGGGTGCCGGTCCCGCCAATTTCGACAAAAGGAGGGTGGCCAAGATCGCCATTCTGATGACCGACGGCCTATTCAATACGGCTTTTGCCAAGGGGCGCGGCGCGCCCAACTGGCAGGGTCAGGGCCAGACCTCGCGAAGCAATGCCGAAGCCATCTGCGGCAACATGAAGCGCGATGGGATCGAGGTATTCACGATCGGCTTCGATCTGAACGACCCGACCATGACGGTGAACGAGAGGGACCAGGCGAAGAGCGTGCTCAAGAACTGCTCTACCGCGGACACGTCTTCGCTGAAACACTATTACGAGGCCGCCACGGGCCCGGAGCTAACCGACGCCTTCAGCGAGATCACCCGAAACATCGAGAAACTCACCATCAAACGCTGAAGTGCCCCGCACAGACGGATGAACGTTCGGAGAAAAGGAATTGCGGACAAGGAAAAGGCCGCCGCTTCTTTCGAAGTCGGCGGCCTTCCGTGTTTCCGTCCATGGCGCGGCCCATGGCGGCGACGTTTTACGTCACCAGCCGCGCATCTCGCGCCTTAACGGGAAGACTGCTTCCCGAAAGTGCAATCCGCTGAGGCCACGTTCTGGAAAACGAAATCACTCGACATCGGATCACCTCCTTTCGATTTGTTGAACACGCCCTCATGATGGGGTGTCGATCCGCAAATGGCAAGGCGCCATGGTGAAAATGCCGTGCGAGCTTGTCGCTAGCGGCTTGCGACTATCCGATCGGACAGGCAAAGTCGGCGCCGGACCGCCAGCGTGCTGAGCATGAGAGGACGGGAATGGAGGCAGCCGACAAGGCAGCACGGATTGTTCGAACGGCTATCGAAACGCTGAAGCCGGGTTTCGCGGTCAGGCTGTGGACCGGCGAGCGGATCGGGCCGGTCACCGGCCCTGTGCTCACCATCAATGACCAGGACATCGTCTGGCAGGTGATCCGCCGGCCGTCCCTTTCGACGCTGATCGAAATGTGGATTTCCAAGACAATCGACGTGGAAGGCGGATCGCTGTTCGATTTCTACGCCCTGCCTTCGCAAGGCAAGCTCAGGACGAAGCTAAAGACATTGCCGAAACTCGCGATCTTGCGCGACTTGCCGGCCGTGCTGTTTTCGAGAAAGCAGATGGCGGCGCGGACCAACCTTTCCGGGCGCAACCCCTTCGTCAGCGGGTCGAACAGGCAAGCGATCCAGCACCACTACGACATTTCGAACGCCTTCTACCGCCTCTTCCTCGATGAACGCATGGTCTATAGCTGCGGCTATTTCACCGATTTCGCCAACGGCATCGACCAGGCGCAGAAAGACAAGCTCGACCACATCTGCCGCAAGCTCCGGCTGAAGCCGGGCGAAAGGCTGCTCGACATCGGCTGCGGCTGGGGAGCCATGCTCATCCATGCCGCGAAAAATTACGGTGTCGTCGGCCACGGCGTCTCGCTGTCGGAAGCCCAGACCCAGCTAGCCCGCGAGCGCGTCCGCGCCGAGGGGCTGGAGGATCGCATCACCATCGAGATAAAATCCTACGCCGAGCTGTCCGGCTCCTTCGACAAGATCTCGTCGATCGGCATGTTCGAGCATCTGGGGCTCGCCAACCACGCGGCCTATTTCTCGACCATCCATCGCCTGCTCAAGCCGGGCGGCATCTATCTGCATCACGCCATCACCCGGCGCGACAAGGGCAGCATCAAGAAGACCTTGCGCAAAGGCCCGGAATTCAAGGCGCTGATCAAATACATCTTTCCCGGCGGCGAGCTCGACACGATCGGGATGACGCTCGGCAATCTCGAAGCGCACGGCTTCCTCGTCTACGATGTCGAGAATTTGCGCGAGCACTACGCCCGCACCTGCCGCCTGTGGGCCGAGCGCCTGCACGCACGCTTCGACGAAGCGATCGCCGAGGTCGGCGAAGCCAAGGCGCGCCTCTGGCTGCTTTATCTCACCGGCTGTTCGATCACTTTCGAACGCGCCTCGGCGCAGATTTTCCAGACCGTCGTCACCAAGCGGGCGCGGGGTCCAAGCGGTCTGCCGCCGACGCGAGCGGATTTGTATCGATGATCAGCACACATGTTGCGTTCTGCCGCGATCCTTCGCGCCCCCCTCTGTCCTGCCGGACATCTCCCCCACAAGGAGGGAGATTGGCCGTCACCACGGCTTTCGCCAATCGCCGGCGTGGTATTCTGGGCGCGGCGCCCGAACTGCCGATCTCCCCCAAGTGGGGGAGATGTCCGGCAGGACAGAGGGGGCGCTGTCCCGCCCTCATCTCAAATGTTCTGCACCGCCTAAACGAACCGCATCATCTCTCGACACGGGCCGGCCGGTCGACCAAGCAGTAGACGCCGAGATTTGCGCACGTTGTGGCGGTTGCTGCCTGCATCAAGCCCTCTTGTTTTGCCGGTTGGCGACGAGGTCGTCGACGACCGCCGGATCGGCCAGCGTCGAGGTATCGCCGAGCGCGGCAAAATCGTCCTCGGCGATCTTGCGCAGGATGCGCCGCATGATCTTGCCCGAACGGGTCTTCGGCAGGCCCGGAGCGAACTGGATCTTGTCGGGCGTGGCGATGGCGCCGATGTCCTTGCGGACATGGGCGATGAGTTCCTTGCGCAGCTCCTCGCCCGGCTTCTCGCCTGCCATCAGCGTGACGTAACAGTAGATGCCCTGGCCCTTGATGTCGTGCGGATAGCCGACGACGGCAGCTTCCGAGACCTTGTCGTGGCTGACCAGCGCGGATTCGACCTCGGCCGTGCCCATGCGGTGGCCGGAGACATTGATGACGTCGTCGACGCGGCCGGTGATCCAGTAGTAGCCGTCGGCGTCGCGGCGGCAGCCGTCGCCGGTGAAATATTTGCCCTTGTAGCTCGAAAAATAGGTCTGTTCGAAACGCTCGTGGTCGCCATAGACGGTGCGCATCTGGCCCGGCCATGAATCGGCGATGCAGAGGTTGCCGCTTGCAACACCTTCCAGCACCTTGCCGTCGCCGTCCACCAGTTCCGGCTTCACGCCGAAGAACGGCCGCGTCGCGGAACCTGCCTTAAGGTGGGTGGCGCCGGGCAGAGGCGTGATCAGGATGCCGCCCGTCTCGGTCTGCCACCATGTGTCGACGATCGGCACTTTGCCGTTGCCGACGACGTTGAAATACCACTCCCAGGCCTCCGGATTGATCGGCTCGCCGACCGTGCCGAGCACGCGCAGCGATTTGCGCGACGTCCTGGCGACATGGGCGTCGCCGGCGCCCATCAGCGCGCGCAACGCCGTCGGCGCGGTGTAGAAGATATTGACCTTGTGCTTGTCGATGACCTCCCAGAAGCGGGACTGCGACGGGTAGTTCGGCACGCCTTCGAACATCAGCGTGGTGGCGCCGTTGGCGAGCGGCCCGTAGACGATGTAACTGTGGCCGGTGACCCAGCCGACATCGGCCGTGCACCAGTAGATGTCGCCGTCATGATAGTCGAAGACATGTTGGTGGGTCATCGAGACATAGACGAGATAGCCGGCGGTGGTGTGCAGCACGCCCTTCGGCTTGCCGGTCGAACCCGACGTGTAAAGGATGAACAGCGGGTCCTCGGCTTTCATCTTCTCAGGCTTGCACTCCGCCTTAACCGTCGCGACCTCGTCGTGGTACCAGACGTCGCGTCCGGCCACCCAGCCGGTCTTGCCGCCGGTGCGGCGCACCACCACGACCTTCTCGACTTTCGTTCCGGCCTTGGCGGCGATCTCGATCGCCTTGTCGGTATTATCCTTCAACGGGATCGGCTTGCCGCCGCGCAGGCCCTCGTCGGCGGTGATGACGAAGGTCGACTTGCAGTCGTCGATGCGGCCGGCCAGCGCGTCCGGTGAGAAGCCGCCGAAGACCACCGAATGGATGGCGCCGATGCGTGTGCAGGCAAGCATCGCATAAGCGGCTTCCGGGATCATCGGCATATAGATGGTGACGCGGTCGCCTTTCCTAACGCCGTGCTTCTTCATCACATTGGCGAGCCGGCAGACATGCGCGTAGAGCTCGTTATAGGTGATCTTCCTGTCGTCGTAGGGGTTGTCGCCTTCCCAGATGATGGCAGTCTGGTCGCCGCGCTTCTTCAGATGCCGGTCGATGCAGTTCCATGAGACATTGGTCTCGCCGTCCTCGAACCATTTGATCGAGACCTTGCCGTCGAAGGAGGTGTTCTTGACCTTGCTGTAGGGCTTGAACCAGTCGATGCGCTTGCCGTGCTTGCCCCAGAACTTGTCCGGGTTCTTCACGCTGTCGGCGTACCATTTCAAATAGGTGTCATTGTCGATCAGCGCATTCTTCTTCCACGCCGGCTGGACGCGATGGACATGAACCTCGGACATTTCTTCACTTTCCTCCCGAAACCAGGCCGCCCGGCTTGACCGCCGTCGGCATCACGGCGAAGCGGCCGCGAATTCGCGCGCATTATTAACAGTTCCGCGGTGACGGCAACATTAGACGTTGGATTTGCGCGGCGGGATGCCGCAGAAGCTTTTCCCACCGTTGTCAGCACTCGGGGTTGACGGCTGCTAACTTTATGATTTTGCATAGTAAACCCGGCTTCAACCAAGAAATATCAATAGACGATTAAGCAAATAGCGCGCACAATTTCGCATTGGGAGGAAAGGAGAATCAACCCAGAGGATCGAAATGCGCGACCAATCCGAAATGGACCTGATGCTTAGGGGATATGGCTTGACCACGGCCAAGATTCTTTATCATTTTCCCGATCATCCGCATCTGCTGCAGAGCTTCATCTGGCAGGACTACGACATCGCTCCGAAATTTCCGGTGCTGATCCGGTTCATCGAGTTTTGGCAGACCAAGCTCGATGGCCCACTGCATTCGGTGAGCTATACGCACCAGAAGCTGATCGCACCCAATGAATGGCACAAGGTCGACGGCGAGTTCGTGCTGCATTAGGGCATGTCGATATTCAGGTGAGGCCGGCCTGCGAATGGCGGTTTCCTGCGCTTCCGGTGCTCACGTACTTTAAGTACGCTCCGCTCCGGTTCTCGGAAGCCACCATTCTCGGCGCGCCCTGACCTGAATCTCAACATGCCCTGTCCCCGGGGCATTTGATGTATCGAGCGGGGTCAAACCGCAGGCGGGCTGAGCCTGGCAAAACCTTCCTGCCGGCGATACGGAAAATACGGATAGGGCGCGGTGACTTCGCTTGCTGCGTCGAGCTTCTTCATCTGGTCTGATGTCAATGACCAACCGACTGCGCCGAGGTTCTGGCGCAGCTGCTGCTCGTTGCGCGCGCCGACAATGACAGAGGCGACGGTCGGCCGCTGCAGCAACCAGTTGATGGCGATCTGCGGCACGGTCTTGCCGGTTTCCTGGGCGACAGTGTCGAGCGCATCGACGACCCGGTAGAGATGTTCGTCATCGACCGGCGGCCCGAAGCTCGCGGTGTCGTGCAACCGGCTTTTTTCCGGCAGTGGCTCGCCGCGGCGGATCTTGCCGGTCAGGCGGCCCCAACCGAGCGGGCTCCACACCAGCGCACCGACACCCTGGTCGAGACCGAGCGGCATCAACTCCCATTCATAGTCGCGCCCGACCAGCGAATAATAGACCTGATGGGCGACGTAGCGCGGGTAGCCATGCTTATCCGCCAGGCCGAGCGATTTCATCACCTGCCAGCCGGAGAAGTTGGAAACGCCGACATAGCGCAGCTTGCCGGCGCGCACGAGACTGTCCAGCGTCGACAGCACCTCCTCGATCGGCGTTGCGGCGTCGAAAGCATGCAGTTGCAGCAGGTCGATGTAATCGGTGCCGAGACGCTTGAGCGCGTCCTCGACGGCTTTGATGAGACGCGAACGGGAGGAACCGGCATCGTTGGGTCCGTCGCCCATCGGCAGCGAGGTCTTGGTCGAGATCAGCACGGCATCACGGCGGCCCTTGATGGCCGCGCCGAGCACTTCTTCGGAGGCGCCGTTCGAATAGACGTCGGCGGTATCGAACAGGTTGACGCCGGCCTCGAGGCAGATATCGATTAGCCGCCGCGCTTCCGTCGCATCGCTGTTGCCCCAGGCGCCGAACAGCGGGCCTGAACCGCCGAAGGTTCCAGCGCCGAACGAGAGTGCCGGGACCTTCAGGCCCGAGGCGCCTAGACGTCGATAGTCCATGGTTTTGCTCCTTGATGATGTCGGATGAGTTTTTTGAAGAGTGATTGAGGTTTGCCGACCTATGACCGCACGATTTCTGGTGTGGCGAGGACGGTATTTTGGTCGAGGCGAAGCGCCAGTGCCGCCACGGCCAGGGCCGAGAGCGGCAGCAGGGCCGCGACCCAGGTGATGGCGCCGAGGCCGGGACCATGGGCGATGACCATGCCGCCGAGCCAGGCGCCGGCGGCGTTGCCGAGATTGAAGGCGGCGATGTTGAAGGACGAGGCGAGGCTCTGGCCGGCGCCTTTCGCTTTCTCCAGCACCCACATCTGCAGCGGCGCCACAGTGGCGAAGGCGGCGGCGCCGAGCAGGCCGACATAGATGACGGCCATTGCCTGGCTGTGCAGGGCGAAGGTCATCGAGCCGAGCACCAGCGCCAGCACGACGAGACTGCCGAGAACCGAAGGCACCAGCCAGCGGTCGGCGAATTTGCCGCCGGCGAGATTGCCGGCGATGAGGCCGCCGCCGAAGACAAGCAGGATCGGCGACACGGCTGCTTCCTCAAAACCGGTGATCTCGGTCAGCAAGGGGGCGATATAGGTGAAGACGGCGAAGACGCCGGCATAGCCAAGCACGGTGGTGGCGAAACCAAGCAGAACCGGCGCGCGGCCGAGCACGGCGAGATCGCCGCGCAGGTCGCTCTTCTCCGGCTCTGTCTGGCTGCGCGGCACCAGCAGGAGAATGATGGCGAAGGCAACGATGCCGACAAGGGTTACAACCCAGAAGGTCGCCCGCCAGCCGAAGGCCTGGCCGAGCCAGGTGCCGAAGGGCACGCCGAGGATGTTGGCAATGGTCAGGCCGGTGAACATCAGGGCGATCGCCGAAGCCTTCTTGTTGGGCGCCACCAGCCCGGTCGCAACGACGGAGCCGACGCCGAAGAAGGTGCCGTGGGCAAAGGCGGTGAGCACGCGGGCACCCATCAGTGTCCAGTAGTCGGGGGCGAGCGCACAGGCGAGGTTGCCCAGCGTGAAGATCGCCATCAGCGCCAGAAGCACGGTTTTGCGCGGCCAGCGGCCGGTGGCGATGGTCAGCAGCGGCGCGCCGATGACGACGCCCAGCGCATAGCCGGAAATCAGTTGGCCGGCGGCCGAGATCGAGACGCCGAGATCGGTGCTGACGTCGAGCAGCAGGCCCATGATGACGAATTCGGTGACACCGATGCCGAAGGCACCGGCGGCGAGGGCATAAAGAGCAAGAGGCATGGCGGTTCCCACTTCGATCGCGGTCGTTTGATGGGACGCCGTGTCTTCCCACGCCCCGTCCCGGAAGATCGTGTCGCGATGTGCTGTGAACCAGCCTTGCGTCGGGCACATTGTCTGTGAAATAGATTCACGAATGGCGAGACCCGACATCAACCGCTCCGGCGAGATCGAAGTGTTCGTCCGCGTCGTCGAAGCGGGCAGCTTTTCGGCCGCCGCTCGCGCCTTGCGGATGACGCCGTCGGCGGTGAGCAAGCTGATTGCGCGCCTTGAGGCCCGTCTTGGCGCGCGCCTGGTCAGCCGTTCGACGCGCAAGCTGCAACTGACACCTGAGGGGGCGGCCTTCTTCGGCAGCGGCGTGCGCATCCTGGCCGACATGGCGGCAGCCGAGCGCGAGGCGGCGGCCGGTGCCACCCCGCGTGGGCGGCTGCGCGTCAACAGCTACGTGCCGTTCGGGCAGCACCGGCTGATCCCGCTTTTGCCGCGCTTCCTCGAACGCTATTCGGAAATCGCCGTCGATCTGGTTTTGACCGACAGTGTCATCGACCTGTTGGAGGAGCGCGCCGATGTCGCAATCCGCGCCGGGCCGCTCGGCGAATCACGGTTGGTCGCCCGCAAGCTCGGGCAAAGTCCGGTGGTCGTCGTCGCCGCGCCATCCTACCTCAGGACGCATGGCACGCCCCGAACGCCGGCCGATCTCGATCGTCACAACCGGATGGGTTTCTGCTTCGTGCGCCATATCGACGGCTGGCCTTTCGTCGGCGCAGCCGGCGAGACCATTGTCGTCCCGATCACCGGAAATGCGCTGGTCAGCGATGGCGAGGCGATGCGGCTGATGGCGCTCTCCGGAGCGGGCATCGCCCGGCTGGCACGCTGGCATGTGGAGCCCGACATCGCCGCCGGGCGGCTGGTACCGCTTCTGGAGGACTTCAACCCCGGCGATGAGGAGCTCACCCATGCCGTCTATGTCGGCCAGGGCAAGCACTTGCCGGCGCGGGTGCGGGCCTTTCTCGACTTTTTGGTCGAGACTGTCCGGTTGTCCTGAGCCCAAAAAAGATCGGGAGCCCGCCGGCTTCCGAAACGTCAAGCCGAAGAGGAGATTGAACTACTTTTTCGGCGCAAAGGGCGCCGGTTGCCGGCCATCACGCTCATCACGAAGGGTTTTTGCCAGCCCTGGCAGAAAGGCGCCGCCTCAACCAACCAGGCGCGCCACGATCGCGAAGGCCGTCATGCCAAAGGCGAGGGCGGCGAGCGGCAGGAGGAGCTCGACCAGCGCGGTCTTGGCGCTCATGCGGCCTTGCCCGGTATCGAATTCGCCGGTCATCCAATCCTCGAAGCTGTGGGCGGTCGCGGACGTCCGACGATGGTGTCGAAGCCAGACGCGCCCTGCAATGGCGGGCAACGCCACCGAGATGATGATGAATCCGGTCATGACGACGAGAAGATAGTCGGTATAGCCGCCGTCCCCGAAGCCCGCCCAGGCCGACAGCGCGTACCACGCGGCAAGGCCGACCATCGCCAGATAGACGTGCGGGTGCAGCCCGTTGGAGACATATCGGCTATGGGGAACGTGTTCCTTGCTCATGTTGCCCTCCTTTGGCATTGCAAAGGAACGGCCATGCTTGGTCGCTCGGGTTCTCCCACGGAGCTAGCGCGCAGCCCAGGCGTCGCAATGCGGTGCTATGACGCGGCCGCTACGATCGTCCAGCATTGCGACCGCGTCGGTGCCGTGAGGCCGAAATGGAAGTCAGATAGCCCAAGGGTTGAGGACCGTCACCCCGGTATCGTCGAAGTCGGCGACGTTGCGCGTAACCAGAATGAGGTCGTGGACGAGCGCGGTCGCGGCGATGAGCGTGTCGGCGCTGCCTCGTGTGCGACCTGCTGAAATGCGGCCCCAGGCCAAGGCGACCTCTACGGTAAGCGCAAGAATGCGATCGGCATTATCTCGGCGAAGTTCTCGCAACCAGAGATCAAGACGCGTGGCTCGTTGAGGATCGACTTTACGCAGCTTGACGATCCCGCGCTCGATCTCGCCGATGGTGATAACGCTGAGACTTATCGAATCCGGATCTATGGAAGCCAGCCAGGCAGTCGGCTTGGGTAAGCGTCGTTCCACATCCGAAACGATGTTCGTATCAAGCAGGTACATCAGAGGTCGATGTCGCGGATCATCGTATCCGAGCGACGGTTGACCTCCTCGGCAAAATCATCATCCCAGACCGGACCGGTCAGAAGATACTCTGCCAGCGTCTTCTTTTTTCCCGCCAGACGGTCATAGTCTTCGGCAGAAAGCACCACTGCTGCGCGCTCGCCGCGCAGGGTTACCGTCTGCGGTCCCTCGCTGCGCGCGCGCTGAACCACTTTGGAAAAGTTGTTCTTTGCATCCTGAAGGTGCCAGTTCATTGGTCTCTCCTAGCTAGCTTGGCTAGATATATACCTGACATGTCTGGGCATCAAGGCTGGACAAACGGTGGCAAAACGAAACGTTCGTTAACGGCTACCGAAGATCGCCGAGCCGATCCTGACGCTGGTGGCGCCGAAGGCGATCGCTGTCTCGTAATCGCCGGACATGCCCATCGAGAGCTTTTCTACCTTGGCCTCAACCCCAAGTTTCTCCAGCAGCGCGAAATGCGGGCCGGGATTCTCGTCGGCCGGCGGAATGCACATCAGACCTTCGATGGCGAGGCCATGAACCGTGCGGCAGCGGGTGACGAAGGCGACGGCCTCACGCGGTTCGATGCCGGCCTTTTGCGGTTCCGAGCCGGTGTTGACCTGGACGTAGAGCCTTGGCGACCGGCCTTGTCTGGCGATCTCCTTGGCGAGTTCGGCGGCGATCTTCTCGCGATCGACCGTCTCGACGACGTCGAACAGCGCGACCGCTTCCTTCGCCTTGTTCGATTGCAGCGGACCGATAAGATGCAGCTCGATGTCGGGGAAAGCTTCCTTCAGCGCCGGCCATTTTCCTTGTGCTTCCTGGACGCGGTTCTCGCCGAAGATACGCTGGCCGGCCTCGATGACCGGGCGGATATCGTTGGCGTCGAAGGTCTTCGAGACCGCGACCAGCGTCACCGCGCCGGCCTGCCGTCCCGCCTCGCGCTCGGCAGCGGCGATCTTCGCCTTGACCGTGAAAAACTGTTCGACGGCGCTCGTCATGCCTATATCTGCCTCTAGTTTTGATACTCGCCGGATCGCCGCAGTTGACGGGTCCGGCAATCCATGGTGAACACCGCGACGACATTTCCTGAGCCGCCGGGCATTGTCCGGCCGTTCGCGCATGCTTTTAAGTGAAAAACATCCGATGGCAACCGAACGATACAACCCGCGCGCATCAGAGCCCAAATGGCAGAAGGCCTGGGACGCCAAGAAGCTGTTCGAGGCTGACAACGACGACCCGCGCCCGAAATACTACGTGCTGGAGATGTTCCCCTATCCGTCGGGGCGTATCCATATCGGCCATACCCGTAACTACACGATGGGCGACGTGGTGGCGCGCTACAAGCGGGCCAAGGGTTTCAACGTGCTGCACCCGATGGGCTGGGACGCCTTCGGCATGCCGGCCGAGAACGCGGCCATGCAGAACAAGGTCCATCCCAAGGACTGGACCTATCAGAACATCGCCGTCATGCGCGAGCAGCTCAAGGTCATGGGCCTGTCGCTCGACTGGGCACGCGAATTCGCCACCTGCGATGTCGACTATTACCATCGCCAGCAGATGCTGTTCCTCGATTTTGTCGAGAAGGGTCTGGTGACGCGCAAATCCTCCAAGGTCAACTGGGATCCGGAGGACATGACGGTGCTTGCCAACGAGCAGGTCATCGACGGACGCGGCTGGCGCTCGGGCGCGCTGGTCGAGCAGCGCGAGCTGACGCAGTGGTTCTTCAAGATCACCGACTATGCGCAGGATCTGCTGGACTCGCTCGAAGGCCTCGACGACTGGCCGGAAAAAGTGAAGCTGATGCAGGCGAACTGGATCGGCCGTTCGGAAGGCCTGCTGATCCGCTGGCCGCTGGCCACCCCAGCTACTGGCCCAGCCACTGGCAAGGTGATCGACGGCGAAGATGAGCTGGAGGTCTACACGACGCGGCCCGACACCATCTTCGGCGCCTCCTTCATGGCGGTCGCAGCTGATCATCCGCTGGCGAAGAAGGCGGCCGAAAGCAACCCGGCGCTGGCCAAGTTCATCGACGAGGTTCGCCACATGGGCACTTCGGTAGCGGCACTGGAGACGGCCGAGAAGAAGGGTTTCGATACCGGTATCCGCGTCGTTCACCCATTCGACGCCAACTGGACGCTGCCTGTCTACGTCGCCAATTTCGTGCTGATGGAATACGGCACCGGCGCCATCTTCGGCTGTCCGTCCGGTGACCAGCGCGACCTCGACTTCGCCAACAAATATGGCCTGCCGGTCATCCCGGTGGTGATGCCGGAAGGCGAGAATCAAGGAAACTTCCAGATCATTGACGAGGCCTATGTCGGCGACGGCGTGATGATCAATTCGCGCTTCCTCGACGGCATGAAGCCGGATCAGGCGTTCGACGAGGTGGCGAAGCTGCTGGAACAAAAGACCATCGGCAACCGGCCGATGGCCGAGCGCAAGGTGAACTTCCGCCTGCGCGACTGGGGCATTTCGCGCCAGCGCTACTGGGGCTGCCCGATCCCGATGATCCATTGCGAGGATTGCGGCGTGGTGCCGGTGCCGAAGGCGGACCTGCCGGTCAGGCTGCCGGACGATATCGAGTTCGACCGGCCGGGCAATCCGCTCGACCGCCATCCGACATGGCGGCATGTCAAATGCCCGCAATGCGGCAAGGATGCACGCCGCGAAACCGACACGATGGACACGTTCGTCGATTCGTCGTGGTATTTCGCGCGCTTCACCGCGCCCTGGGCGAACGACCCGACCGATCCCAAGGCAGCGACTGAATGGCTGCCGGTCGATCAGTATATTGGCGGCATCGAGCACGCCATCCTGCACCTGCTCTATTCGCGCTTCTTCACCCGCGCCATGCGCGAGACCGGCCATGTCGATCTCGCCGAGCCGTTCAGGGGACTGTTCACGCAAGGCATGGTGGTGCACGAGACCTATCGGGTCGGCAGTGGGTCGAACAGCCGCTGGCTTGCGCCCAGCGAGGTGCGGCTGGAGGACGTCGACGGCAAGCGCCGCGCCATCGAAATCGCGACCGGCGAAGAGGCTGTAATCGGCCCGCTCGAAAAAATGTCGAAGTCGAAGAAGAACACGGTGAGCCCGGAAGAGATCACCGACGGCTACGGCGCCGACACCGCGCGCTGGTTCATGCTGTCGGACTCGCCGCCCGAGCGCGACGTCGAATGGACCGACGAAGGTGCGGCCGGCGCGCATCGCTTCATCCAGCGCATCTGGCGCCTGGTGTCGACGGCCGCCGAATCGCTTGCCGGCACCCAACCGGCAGCGGCGGAGGAGGGCGAGGCGGGGACTGTTTCCAAGGCCGCGCATAAGATCCTGAAATCCGTCGGCGAGGATATCGAAAAGCTCGCCTTCAACCGCGCCATCGCCCGCATCTACGAGCTCGCCAATGCGCTCACAACGCCGCTCAACGAGGTGGCCGAAGGCAAGGCCGGTGCGGCGCTGAAAGGTGCCTGCCGGCAAGCCGTCGACATCCTTGTGCATCTGATCGCGCCGGTCATGCCGCATCTGGCCGAGGAATGCTGGCAGACGCTCGGCGGCACCGATCTGGTCGCCGAACTGCCCTGGCCGGCGTATGATCCGTCGCTCGTCGTCGACAGCGAGATCGTGCTGCCGGTCCAGGTCAACGGCAAGAAGCGCGGCGATTTGACAATTGCCCGCGACGCGGACCAAGGTGCGGTCGAAAAAGCGGTTCTGGCTCTCGACTTCGTGCAGAAAGCGCTCGAAGGTAAGGCGCCGCGCAAAGTGATCATCGTCCCGCAGAGGATCGTCAATGTCGTTGCCTGACTTAGGGAAGACAGAAGTGACGTATTTGCTGCGCCGCGCAGCGCTTTGCGGCCTGGTCGCTTCGGTTGCGCTGGTTTCAGCCTGCACGGTGCGCCCGCTCTATTCGAGCGCGCCGTTGTCGGCCGGGTCGCAAGTCGGCGCTGCCGCCGAACTCGGGTCCATCTCGGTCAAGCCGGTCAACACCCGCTACGCTCAGCAGGTCCGCAACAACCTGATCTTCGCGCTCGGCCAGGGTGCGGGGGAGCCGGCTTCACCTGCCTATTCGCTTGATCTCGGCGTTAGCGAACTTGTCGAGTCCGCTGCAATCGTGCAGGTCACAACCGATGAGGACGAGCCGACGGCGGGCACGGTGACACTGACCGCGAACTATGTGCTGACCGACGCCAAGACCGGCACGACCATCGCGACCGGCAAGCGCTCGATAGCGTCGTCCTTCGACAAGCCCCGTCAGGAGTTTGCCTCCTACCGGGCGCAGATCGATGCCGAGAACCGCGCGGCGCGCGAACTGGCGGAGCTGCTGCGCCTGTCGATCGCCCAGGATCTGGTCAAGCACGGCAAGACGGTGGCGGGTTAACTTTCCGGCCTCGATCAAGACGTTCCGGCTCTCGCCCACAGCCGCTTGCTGGCGCACAAAAAAGGCCGATTGCTCGGCCTTTTTCATGAACGCGGCGTCTTGTTTTCAGCCGATCTTCTGGCCGGTCTTAGCCCAGTCGGCGAGGAACTGCTCCAGGCCCTTGTCGGTCAGCGGGTGCTTGACCAGCGCCTTCAGCGTTGCCGGCGGCGCGGTGATGACGTCGGCGCCGATCAGCGCGGCCTGCTTGACATGGTTCACGGTGCGCACCGAAGCGGTCAGGATCTCGGTCTGGAAATCATAATTATCGTAGATGGTGCGGATGTCCGAGATTAGTTCCATGCCATCCCAGCCGGTGTCGTCGATGCGGCCGACGAAGGGCGAGATGAAGGAGGCGCCGGCCTTGGCGGCGAGCAGCGCCTGGGTCGCCGAGAAGCAGAGCGTGACGTTGACCATGCGGCCGTCCGAGCGGATATCCTTACAGGCTCTCAGGCCGTCGAGCGTCAGCGGCACCTTGATGCAGACATTGTCGGCGATCCTGGCCAGGATCTTGGCCTCCGCCATCATGTCCTTGTATTCGGTGGCGACGACTTCGGCAGAGACCGGGCCCTTGACGATCTCGCAGATCTCCCTGGTGACGTCGGCGATCTTGCCGCCGGATTTGAGGATCAGCGAAGGATTGGTGGTAACGCCGTCGAGCAGCCCCAGATCGTTCAGGTCACGGATTTCATTGACATCGGCAGTGTCGACAAAAAATTTCATGGCGGGTCTCCTGAAGATTTTCATGTGCATGCCATGCACATTTGGGGTCGGCCTTTGCTCTAGACGAAAGTCGGGGCAAGGTCACGCCTCATGATCGAAGATTCGCCCTTTGTCGCAGCCGCGCCAGTGCTGGTGCCGATGCCCGCCGAGCGCCCCTACACCTATGCCGTGCCCGCCGGCATGCGCGTGGTGCCGGGCTCGATCGTGCGCGTGCCGCTTGGTCCGCGCCAGGTTGCGGGCATCGTCTGGGATGGCGCCGTCGAAAAGGTCGATGCCAAAAAACTGCGCCCGATCGAGCAGGTCTTCGACTGCCCGCCGATCGACCGCGCCATGCGCCGCTTCGTCGACTGGATCGCGCAATACACGCTGTCGCCGCCCGGCATGGTGGCGCGCATGCTGCTGCGGGCGCCGGAGGCCTTCGACCCGGAACCGTGGATCGAAGGGTTGCAACGCACCTTTGCCAAACCCGATCGGATGACGGGTGCGCGGATGCGCGTGCTGGAAACAGCCGAAGGCGGGCTTGCCTGGACGCGGTCCGGGCTGGCGCATGCGGCCGGCGTTTCGTCGACCGTCATCGACGGGCTGAAAGCGCAAGGCGTGTTCGAGACGGTCATGATCCCGCCGCGACCGGTCGTCGCAGCACCCGACCCCAGCTACGCCCAGCCTTCGCTGATGCCGGACCAGAGCGATGCGGCCGCCATGCTGCGCACCAATGTCGCGGCCGGCGCATTCGGCGTCACGCTGCTCGACGGCGTGACCGGGTCCGGCAAGACGGAGGTCTATTTCGAGGCGGTGGCGGCGGCGCTCGACCGTGGCAAGCAGGTGCTGATCCTGCTGCCGGAGATCGCGCTGACCCACGCCTTCCTCGAGCGCTTCCAGGAGCGATTCGGCGCCAAGCCGGCGGAATGGCATTCGGACCTGCCGCCAAGGATGCGCGAGCGTATCTGGCGGCAGGTGGCGGAAGGTGGAGTGCGCGTCGTTGCCGGCGCGCGTTCGGCGCTGTTCCTACCGTTCCGGGAACTCGGGCTGATCGTCGTCGACGAGGAGCACGACCCCGCCTACAAGCAGGAAGACCGCGTCTTCTACAACGCCCGCGACATGGCGGTGGTGCGCGGCCATATCGGCGGCTTTCCGGTCGTGCTTGCCTCGGCGACGCCGTCGGTCGAAAGCCGGGTCAATGCGAGCCAGGGGCGCTATGACAGGGCGGTGCTTGCGGCGCGCTTTGCCGAGGCGGCCCTTCCCGACCTGAAGACGATCGACATGCGCCGCGCCCCGCCGGCACGCGGCGGCTTCCTGTCGCCGGTGCTGCTTGGCCGTATGCGCCAGACACTGGAGAAAAAGGAACAATCGCTGCTGTTCCTCAACCGGCGCGGCTATGCGCCGCTGACGCTGTGCCGGGTCTGCGGTCACCGCTTCGGCTGCCCGGTCTGCTCGGCCTGGCTGGTCGAGCATCGCTTTCGTGGCCAGCTCGTCTGCCACCATTGCGGGCACAATGAACGCCGTCCCGAGGCCTGCCCGGAATGCGGCACGCTCGATCATCTGGTCGCCTGCGGGCCGGGCGTCGAGCGCATCGCCGAAGAGGTCGTTGCGCATTTCCCCGACGCCCGAACCATCGTGCTGTCGTCCGACCTGATGGGCGGTGTGCGGCGGCTGAGGCTGGAGCTTGAAGCCATCGCCAATGGCGAGGCCGACATCGTCATCGGCACGCAGCTTGTCGCCAAGGGTCACAATTTCCCCAACATGACGCTGGTCGGCGTGGTCGACGCCGATCTCGGTCTTGCCAATGGCGATCCGCGCGCCGCCGAGCGCACCTTCCAACTGCTCAGCCAGGTGACGGGCCGCGCCGGAAGAACCGGCAAGAAAAGCCTTGGCCTGCTGCAGACCTTCCAGCCCGACCACCCGGTGATGCGGGCGATCGTCTCCGGCGACGCCGAGGCTTTTTACGAGCGCGAGATCACGGAACGTGAACGAGCGGCGCTGCCGCCTTTCGGCCGGCTCGCCGGCGTCATCGTCAGTGCGGCGACGCGGGCGGAAGCCGAAGGGCACGCCCGCGGCCTGCGGCGTGCCGCACCGCAGGCAAGCGACCTGTTCGTGCTCGGACCGGCCGAGGCGCCGCTGTCGCTGATCGGCGGCCGCCATCGCTTTCGCCTGCTGATCCAGGGCGAGCGGCGCGCTGACATGCAAGGGTTCATCCGAGCCATGCTGGCCGAGGGACCGAAGATACGGGGCTCGGTGCGTGTGCAGGTCGATATCGACCCGCAGAGCTTTTTGTGATGGGCGAAGAATTAAGCCCTTGGCCCGCCCTCGGCGAATGGGTTCAGGTACGGTACATCGAGGATGGCGAAATGCCGGACATTGGCTGTCAAGACAGACAGGCCGTTCAAACGAGCAGTCGCTGCGATCAAGACATCAGCCAAGCCCGGACTGACACCTCGTGCGATAGTTGCGTCTTCCAGTCGTCCGGCTTCTCGCGCGATTGCAACATCGACGGGGAGGATGCGCTGGTCAAATTCGACAAGTAAACTTTCGAACCAGCGGCTGATGCGTTCCACCTTCGCATGTCCGCCTGACCGCTTCAGTTTGGCGATGCCTCTTTCCACCTCTAGAATAACGATCGACGACATATGCCAGGAGCCACGCTCCCGTTGTTCAGCAACCCACTTCTGCACATGTTGAGGAATCGGAGTGCGGCCAGGTGCAAAGGCCGAGAGAAAAGACGTATCAAGCAGATAGTCGCTCAAAACTCGACTTCCCGCGATGGCGATTCGTTCCGCTCAAGCTCGATGCCACCTGGGTATTGAAGCAGGAAATCCACGAAGTCTTTTTGGCTGTTTTGCGGATAGAGCTTCCGTCCCTCATCGATCGGTACAACCATGGCTGTCGGCTTGCCGTGCTTGGTAATGACAGTAGGCTCGCCATTCGCCGCCGCCGCCACGAGCACGGAAAGGCTCGCCTTCGCTTCTCGTAGCTGCATTGTCTTCATGCGAGAACTCCTTGTGGTCTCATGTGGTCACAATATAGGAATCGCACAGGAAAAGGAACAGCCCATCATGAAAACCCTTGGCCTCATCGGCGGCATGAGCTGGGAATCGACAGCGATCTACTACCGCCTGCTCAACGAGATCGTGCGCGAGCGGCTGGGTGGGCTGCATTCGGCGAAACTGCTGCTGTGGTCGTTCGACTTCGCCGAGATCGCCGAACGGCAGCACGCTGGCGACTGGCAGGGGGCGGGCGTTCGGCTGGTCGACGCCGCGCGCAAGCTGGAAGCAGCCGGCGCCGAAGGGCTGCTGATCTGCACCAACACCATGCACAAGCTGGCCGACACGGTGCAGACGGCGGTGTCGATACCGCTCATCCACATCGCCGACGCCACCGCCGTTGCGATCAGCCAGGCCGGCGTCAAGCGGCCGGCGCTGCTGGCGACGCGCTTCACCATGGAACAGGATTTCTACAAGGGCCGGCTCACCGACAAATACGGACTTCAACCGGTGGTGCCTGATCAAGCCGGGCGGGATATGGTTCATCGCGTGATCTACGACGAACTTTGCCAGGGCATCGTCAGTACCGAATCAAAGGCGGCCTACGTTGATGAAATCGCTCGCCTGCGGCGCGACGAAAAGATCGACGGCGTCATCATGGGGTGTACCGAGATCACCATGCTGATCGGCCAGCCGGACTTCGACATTCCTGTGTTCGATACGACGCGCATCCATGCCGAGGCGGCGGTCGAATTCGCGCTAGGTTGATGCGCTTTTCCTAAAGTGCCGGCGCCCATCTGGCGCATGTCTCTTCCTTCGCTAGAATGCCCGAAATTTCGAAGCAGCCATTTACGAGGGGACAAGATGGAATTTGCGTTTCCGTGGCCGATGAGCCAGGGCGAGTGGCTGGCGTGGTCGAGCGCTGTCGTGACGTTGCTGTTCGGCCTGCTGCTGTTCCTGGCGCCGGGGCTGGCCTTCCGCATCCTGCGGCTGCAGGTCAAGCCCGAGAAGGCGGCGGCGATCGCCGAAGGGCGCGGCAGGATGTCGGGCTTCTATCTCGGCGTTAGCCTGTGCTGCATTCTGCTGGCGCAGCCGCTGCTCTACATGGCGCTTGGCTTTTCCTGGCTGTTCACCGCCTTCGGCCGGCTTCTGTCGATGATGTCGGATGGCGCCAACACGCCTTTCAACTGGGTTTCAATTGTGGTGGAACTGGTGTTGGCGGCGCTGCCGCTTGCCTTCGCCTTCGGCTTTGTGCCTTGAATCAAAGGCTAATTCGGGGCCAGTCGTTGAGCTCGGCCGCCAGATGCGACAATAGTGCCTAAAACCATGCAGGACGACGCATTGCGGTCTTAAAATGCCTGTGCTAGACGGCAATCGACTTTCGGCCGGGGATAGCGGAAGCCGCGCCTCCGTGCTTGGAAAAATGCAGTAAGGTCAAAGATTTAGCCAGAGTTCTCGCTCGCGCCAATAATCTGCGGCCTGTCAGACAAGAGAAAAGACGGTCCGTGGCCCAATCGTCATCGCCAATCTCAGGTGTTGCAGAACGCTATGCGGGTTCGCTGTTCGAGCTCGCGCTGCAGGCAAACTCGGTTGCTAAGGTTGAGGCTGACCTCAACAGTTTCGCGACGATGCTCGAAGGCAGTGCCGACCTCACCCGTCTGATCAATAGCCCGGTGTTCTCCAGCGAAGACCAGGCCAGGGCCATTGCGGCGATCGCCGACAAGGCAGGGATCACCGGCCTCACCGGAAATTTCCTGCGCGTCGTCGCCCAGAACCGCCGGCTGTTCGCCATCCCTGGCATGATCAAGGCTTTCCGCCAGATCGCCGCCGAGCATCGTGGCGAGACCGCCGCTGAAGTCACCTCGGCGCATGCGCTGACGGCGGCTCAGCAAACCGAGCTGAAGGCGGCGCTGAAAAGCGTTGCCGGCAAGGATGTCGCGATCACCGTGACCGTCGATCCGTCGCTGCTCGGCGGGCTGGTGGTCAAGATAGGCTCGCGTCAGATCGATACGTCGCTCAAAACCAAACTCAATTCGCTCAAGCTTGCACTGAAAGAGGTCGGCTGATGGACATCCGCGCCGCGGAAATTTCCGCAATTCTGAAAGACCAGATCAAGAATTTCGGCAAGGAGGCCGAGGTCTCCGAAGTCGGCCAGGTTCTGTCCGTCGGTGACGGCATCGCCCGCGTCTATGGCCTCGACAATGTCCAGGCCGGCGAGATGGTCGAGTTCCCCGGCGGCATCCGCGGCATGGCGCTCAACCTCGAAGCCGACAATGTCGGCGTCGTCATCTTCGGCGCCGACCGCGACATCAAGGAAGGCGACATCGTCAAGCGCACCGGCGCCATCGTCGATACGCCTGTCGGCATGGGCCTGCTCGGCCGCGTCGTCGACGCGCTCGGCAACCCGATCGACGGCAAGGGCCCGATCAAGGCGACCGAGCGCAAGCGCGTCGACGTCAAGGCGCCCGGCATCATTCCACGCAAATCGGTGAACGAGCCGATGTCGACCGGCCTCAAGGCCATTGATGCGCTGATCCCGGTCGGCCGCGGCCAGCGCGAGCTGGTCATCGGCGATCGCCAGACCGGCAAGACCGCGATCATCCTCGACACGATGCTCAACCAGAAATCGGTGCACGATCACGGGCCGGAGAAGGAAAAGCTCTACTGCGTCTACGTCGCCGTCGGCCAGAAGCGCTCGACCGTCGCGCAGTTCGTGAAAGTTCTCGAAGAGCGCGGCGCGCTCGACTATTCGATCATCGTCGCCGCCACCGCTTCCGATCCGGCGCCGATGCAGTTCCTGGCGCCGTTCACCGCCTGCACGATGGGCGAGTATTTCCGCGACAACGGCATGCATGCGCTGATCAGCTATGACGATCTGTCGAAGCAGGCCGTCGCTTACCGCCAGATGTCGCTGCTGCTGCGCCGCCCGCCTGGCCGCGAAGCCTATCCGGGCGACGTCTTCTATCTGCATTCGCGTCTTCTGGAGCGGGCCGCCAAGCTCAATGACGACAATGGCGGCGGTTCGCTGACGGCGTTGCCGATCATCGAGACCCAGGCCAACGACGTGTCGGCCTACATCCCGACCAACGTCATCTCGATCACCGACGGCCAGATCTTCCTGGAAACCAATCTGTTCTTCCAGGGCGTCCGCCCGGCAGTCAATGTCGGCCTGTCGGTGTCGCGCGTCGGCTCCTCGGCGCAGATCAAGGCGATGAAGCAGGTCGCCGGCTCGATCAAGGGCGAGCTCGCGCAGTACCGCGAAATGGCGGCCTTCGCTCAGTTCGGCTCCGACCTCGACGCCGCCACGCAGCGCCTGCTCAACCGCGGTGCGCGCCTGACCGAACTCCTGAAGCAGCCGCAATTCTCGCCGCTCAAGGTCGAGGAACAGGTCGCGGTGATCTTCGCCGGCGTCAACGGCTATCTCGACAAGCTGGCGATCGACCAGGTCAGCAAGTTCGAGCATGGCTTGCTCAGCCACATGCGCTCGGCCGGCAAGGAGGTGCTCGACGGCATCCGCAAGGAGAAGGCGCTGTCGGACGATCTGCGCGCCAAGCTGAAGGCGGAGATCGACACCTTCGCCAAGACCTTCGCTTGAACGAAGCCGGACGGACGGGATCAGGTTTGAAGCATGCCTTCATTAAAAGACCTTCGTAACCGTATCGCCTCGGTCAAGGCGACGCAGAAGATCACCAAGGCGATGCAGATGGTCGCCGCGGCGAAGCTGCGCCGCGCGCAAGAGGCGGCGGAAGCCGCGCGCCCCTATTCGGAGCGCATGGGCGCGGTGCTGGCCAACATCACCCAGGCGATCGGCGGCGGCGGCGAGGCCCCGGCGCTGATGACCGGCACCGGCAAGGACGACGTGCATCTGCTCGTCGTCTGCACTGCCGAGCGTGGTCTGTGCGGCGGCTTCAATTCGCAGATCGCACGCTTCGCCCGCGACCACATCCGCAAGCTTCTGGCCAACGGCAAGAAGGTCAAGATCATCTGCGTCGGCAAAAAAGGGTTCGACATCCTGCGCCGCGACTACGCGGAGCTGATAATCGAGCGCGTAGACCTGCGCGAAGTGAAGACGCTCGGCTTCGTCAATGCCGATGCCATTGCCAAGAAAGTCATCCAGCTTTTCAACGAGGGCGGCTTCGACATCTGCACGCTGTTCTACTCGCAGTTCAAGTCGGTGATCAGCCAAGTCCCGACGACCCAGCAGATCATCCCGGCAGGTGTGGCTTCGGCTGCCGCCGAGACGACGGACGGCGGCAATGCCGTCTATGAATACGAGCCGGAGCCGGGCGAAATCCTCTCCGACCTCATCCCGCGCAACATCTCCGTGCAGGTTTTCCGTGCGCTGCTCGAAAATGCGGCCGGCGAGATGGGTGCCAAGATGAGCGCCATGGATAATGCGACACGCAACGCCGGCGATATGATCAACAAATTGTCGATCACCTACAACCGCCAGCGGCAGGCGCAGATCACCAAGGAATTGATCGAAATCATTTCGGGCGCCGAGGCGCTCTAGGCGTGCTCCCACGAAGGTCTGTGACCTTCATCGGATCGCGTGAGAAACAAAGAGACGAAAAGGGTAAAGACGATGGCGAAAGCAGCGACCCCCCAGAAGGCGGCCCCGAAGACCGCCGCGAAGGCGGCAGCACCGGCAAAGGCTCCGGCAGCGGCAGCAAAGGCCGCTCCGGCCAAGAAGGCGGCAGCGCCTGCCAAGGCTGTTGCGGCGAAGGCGCCGACCGTCGCCATCAAGAAGACTGGCTTGGCCGGCAAGGTTCGCCAGGTCATCGGCGCCGTTGTCGACGTGCAGTTCGGCGAACATCTGCCGGCGATCCTGAACGCGCTGGAAACGTCCAATGTCGGCAATCGCCTCGTGCTCGAGGTGGCCCAGCATCTCGGCGAGAACACCGTGCGCTGCATCGCCATGGACTCGACTGAAGGTCTGGTTCGCGGCCAGGACGTCTATGACACAGGCGCGCCGATCACCGTGCCGGTCGGCCCGGGCATGCTCGGCCGCATCATCAACGTCATCGGCGAGCCGGTCGACGAGGCAGGCCCGGTCGACGGCATCGAGATGCGCTCCATCCACCAGCCGGCTCCGACCTATGTCGAGCAGTCGACGGAAGCGCAGATCCTGGTCACCGGCATCAAGGTTCTCGACCTGCTTGCGCCTTATGCCCGCGGCGGCAAGATCGGCCTGTTCGGCGGTGCCGGCGTCGGCAAGACCGTGCTGATCCAGGAACTGATCAACAACGTCGCCAAGGCGCATGGCGGCTTCTCGGTGTTCGCCGGCGTCGGTGAGCGCACCCGCGAAGGTAACGATCTCTACCATGAGTTCATCGAGTCCGGCGTCAACAAGAAGGGCGGCGGCGAAGGCTCCAAGGCGGCGCTCGTCTATGGCCAGATGAACGAGCCGCCGGGCGCCCGCGCCCGCGTCGGCCTGACCGGCCTGACGGTCGCCGAATATTTCCGCGACCAGGGTCAGGACGTGCTGTTCTTCGTCGACAACATCTTCCGCTTCACGCAGGCCGGCTCCGAAGTGTCGGCGCTGCTCGGCCGTATTCCTTCGGCCGTGGGCTACCAGCCGACGCTGGCCACCGACATGGGCGCGCTGCAGGAGCGCATCACGACGACGACCAAGGGCTCGATCACCTCGGTGCAGGCGATCTACGTGCCGGCCGACGATCTGACCGACCCGGCGCCGGCGACCTCGTTCGCCCACCTCGACGCGACGACCGTGCTGAACCGCGCGATCTCGGAAAAGGGCATCTACCCGGCCGTCGATCCGCTCGATTCGACCTCGCGCATGCTCGACCCGATGGTCGTTGGCGAAGAGCATTACCAGGTCGCCCGCCAGGTGCAGTCGATCCTTCAGCGCTACAAGTCGCTGCAGGACATCATCGCCATCCTGGGCATGGACGAGCTGTCGGAAGAGGACAAGCAGACGGTCGCCCGCGCCCGCAAGATCGAGCGCTTCCTGTCGCAGCCCTTCTTCGTCGCCGAAGTGTTCACCGGCGCGCCGGGCAAACTGGTCGACCTCGCCGACACCATCAAGGGCTTCAAGGGCCTCTGCAACGGCGACTATGACCATCTGCCGGAAGCCGCCTTCTATATGGTCGGCGGCATCGAGGAAGCGGTCGAGAAGGCTCAGCGCCTGGCGGCTGAAGCGGCGTAATCAAGGCAATAGGGAGTAGTCAGTAGTCAGTAGTGAATAGCAGCCGGGTGATCGGGACAATTGTCCTCTCCCTACTCCCTACTCACTATTCCCTACTCACTAAATTGACATGGCTGAAGCTTTCAAATTCGAACTGGTCTCGCCGGAGCGCCTGCTGGTTTCCGAGCAGGTCGAATCCGTCGTCATTCCGGGCGCCGAAGGCGAAATGACTGTCATGGCGTATCACGCGCCGGTCATGACCACGATCAAGCCGGGCGTCGTCACGGTGAAGACCGCCGCCGGCAGGGAAGAACGCTACGTCGTGTTCGGCGGCTTTGCCGACATCGTTCCGGCTGGCTGCACGTTGCTGGCAGAATCGGCGGTAGCCGTCGGCGACATCGACCGCGCCGACCTTGCCCGCCGCATCCAGGAAGCCAGGGAAGACGCCGCCGACGCCAAGGACGATCAGACCCGTACCAAGGCCGAGCAGTTCCTTAGCCAGCTCACCACACTCGAAGGCGCCATCCTGCCGGCATAGAGGCTGGGCTATCCCTCGCCATTCAGGGCGAAGCGGAGCGTAGGTCCTGGGATTTATGCTACGACATCGGCCAAGAGTAGGACGGCCCAGGATAAAGCTTCCGTCGCGTTCCTTCGCGGCCCCCTCTGTCCTGCCGGACATCTCCCCCACGGGTGGGGAGATCGGCCGTCACTGCGGCTTTCGCAAATCTCCAACATTGCAGAACTGGCGCCGGCATCAGAGCTGCCAATCTCCCCCCTTGTGGGGGAGATGTCCGGCAGGACAGAGGGGGGCGCTGTCCCGCCGACCTCCGCAATCCGATCCTAGCCAGCGCTAGGTCCCCTAGGTTCATTCGCTCCGTATGCCGAGTGCGGCGAGGGCGAAGGCCACTCCGCCTTGCCGCAACCGTTCGAGATGGGCGGCCGCTAGGTCGATCAGCGTCAGGCGCTCTGTGCCGCCTTTGGCGAAGCCGGCCAGGTCGAACACCGCCGCCACCGCTTCGCCAGCCGATAGCTGTCGAGTGCCAAGTGCGGCCAGGGCCAAGTCGAGCGGGTCGGTGAAATGGTTTTCCGGCAGGGATTTGCCGCGCGCCTCGCAGGCGGCGATCCAGGCGGCCGCCACCAGCATCAGATGCGCGGGCGGGGCACCGGCACTCAGCCGCTCCATGGCGGAGGCAACGATGCGCTGCGGCAGTTTCTGGCTGCCGTCATTGGCGATCTGCGCCGTCCGGTGGGCAAGCGCGGTGTTCGAATAACGCTTAGCGAGTTGGGCCGTGTAGTCGGTCGTGTCTAGCCCGGCGCCCTGCGGCAGCGTCGGGATGGCCTCGGCCCATAATCCGTCGACGAATTGCCGGATCGCCGGATCGGCAAAGGCGCGGTCGACCGTCTCATATCCGCTGAGCAGGCCGAGATAGGCGATGGCCGAATGCGAGCCGTTGAGCAGCCTGAGCTTCATGTCCTCGAACGGCCCGACATCACCGACCATGGTGACGCCGAACTTTTCCCAGGCCGGCCTGCCCGCCGGGAAATCGTCTTCGACCACCCATTGGCAGAATGGCTCGGTCATCACCGGCCACGCGTCTTCGACGCCGAGCTGGCCTGATATCCGTGTCCGGTCGGCATCGGTGGTCGCCGGCACGATGCGATCGACCATGCTCGACGGAAACGCCACCTCGTCGGCGATATGGCGGGCGAGATCGGCATCGCCTGAAGTGGCGAGCCTGGCATCGCCTGAAGTGGCGAGCCTGGTACCGCGTAGCGCGGCGAATTCGACCAGCAGCCTGTGCAGCGTGGCGCCATTGGCCGGGAGATTGTCGCAGCAGAGCACGGTGAATGGCCGGATGCCGGCGGCACGGCGGCGCGCAAGCGACTCGGTCAGGAAACCATGCGCCGTTCGCGGCATTTGCGGGTTCGCCAAATCATGGACGATGTCGGGATGAGCTGTGTCCAGCCCGCCGCCCGCCGCCCTGAGATAGGCTTTTTCGGTGATCGTCAGCGTGACGATCGAGGTGCGCGGATCGGTCAGCGCGGCCAGCACCGCGCCCGGATCTTCCGGGGCCACCAGCATCGACAGGATCGAGCCGACGACGCGCAGGCTTTCACTGTCGCTGCTTCTGACCGCCAGCGTGTAGAGCCCGTCCTGCGGCGCCAGCGCGTCGCGTGTGTCGGCGCTGCGCAGCGAGACGCCGACAATGCCCCAATCCGTCTCTCCCGTCGCCAGGCAGTCGTCGACATAGGCTGCCTGATGAGCGCGGTGGAACGCGCCGACGCCGAGATGGACGATGCCTGGCACGATCTGGTCGCGATCATATCCAGGGATCGCGGCCAGAGCCGGCAATGCCTGCAGCGTGCTGTTGGAAAGGCGTCTGTTGGTCATGGTGCGGCGATCGTCCGGAGGCGTGGCTGGCAGCGGCGTAACATCCGTTTCCATCCTGCACAATGGGTCACCGCCATCAAGTCATCATATAACAACCCGATTTTTGTATGTTGACATTACTTCTTTCCGATCCTACCGATTGCCGTATTGGGAGGATTGATGTGGCCGTGCTGACCGATCCGGATTTGCTGTTTCCATCGGAGACGCGTCCGCTTTCGCTTGCCCGCGATCTTTACGCCGGCGTGAAGAACCTGCCGATCGTCAGCCCGCATGGTCACACCGATCCGCGCTGGTATGCGCTCAACGAGGCGTTTGCCGATCCGGCGCAATTGCTTGTTGTGCCGGACCATTACATCTTCCGCATGCTGTTCAGCCAGGGCGTTCGCCTTGAGGATCTCGGAGTGCCAACGCTCGACGGCTCACCGGTGGAGACCGACGGCAGGACGATCTGGCGGCGGTTCGCCGAGCACTATTACCTGTTCCGCGGCACGCCGACGCGGCTGTGGTTCGACCATGTGCTTGCCCATCTGTTCGGCATCGAAGAGCCGCTGACGGCCGCAACCGCCGACCGCCATTACGACATGATCGCGACCTTGCTGCAGTGGGAGAATTTTCGCCCCCGAGCGCTGTTCGAGCGCTTCAACATTGAGGTCATCGCGACGACCGAAGGCGCGCTCGACGATCTCAAATGGCACCAGATGATCCGCGACAGCGGCTGGGATGGGCGCGTCGTCACCGCCTATCGGCCGGACGCGGTCGTCGATCCCGATTTCGAAGGGTTTTCGGCCAATCTCGACCAGCTCGGAGAAATCACCGGCTGCGATACCGGTAACTGGGCCGGCTATCTCGATGCGCATCGCCAGAGACGAGCCTTCTTCAAGAGTTTCGGCGCGACCGCGTCGGATCACGGCCATCCAACGGCGGAGACCGCCAATCTGTCGGATGCCGCCGCGCAGGAGCTGTTCAACCGCATCCGCCGGGGCTCGGATGACGAGCGCGAGCGAAAACTGTTTCGTGCCCAGATGCTGACCGAGATGGCCAAGATGAGCCGCGACGATGGGCTTGTCTTGCAAATCCATCCCGGCTCCTTTCGCAATCACTCGCCTGCCGTCTTCCAGAGGTTCGGCAGGGACAAGGGTTTCGATATCCCGACCAGAACCGACTATGTGACGGCGCTGAAGCCGCTGCTCGACTGCGTCGGGCTGGAGCGCGACCTTACCATCATCCTCTTCACGCTGGACGAGACCAGCTATGCGCGCGAGCTGGCGCCGCTCGCCGGCGTCTACCCGGCGCTGAAACTCGGGCCGGCCTGGTGGTTCCACGACAGCCCGGAGGGCATGCGCCGGTTCCGCGAGATGACGACCGAGACGGCCGGCTTCTACAACACCGTCGGCTTCAACGACGATACCCGCGCTTTTCCATCCATCCCGGCTCGCCACGATGTGGCGCGTCGGGTCGATTGCGCCTTTCTTGCGCGTCTCGTCGCCGAGCACCGGCTCCGCGAGGAAGAGGCGCACGAGTTGGCGCAGGACCTTGCCTATACGCTCGCAAAAAAGGCGTACCGGCTCTAACGGCGCTTGCCGCCATCGTTCAAACGGGAGGAAACCAATGCTGCATTTTTCTAGACTGGCGGGAGCTACGCTGCTTGCCGCCGCACTGATGGCTGGAACGGCAAGCGCCCAGACGGTTCTGCGCTCGTCCGACACGCATCCGGACGGCTATCCGACGGTCGAGGCGGTCAAATATTTCGGCGAGCTTGTGAAGGAGCGGACGGCCGGCCGCTATACGGTCGAGCTTTATCATTCCGCGCAGCTCGGCGAGGAAAAGGACACGATCGAGCAGGTGCGCTCCGGCGTGATCGACCTCAACCGCGTCTCGATGGCGCCGTTCAACGGGCTTATTCCCGAAACCACCGTGCCTTCGCTGCCCTACATCTTCCGCTCGGAAGACCATATGCACAAGGTCATTGACGGAGCGGTCGGCGACCAGATCGCGGCGGCGTTCGAACAGGTCGGGCTGGTGCTGCTTGCCTTCTATGACGGCGGCGCGCGCTCCTTCTACAATTCGAAGAAGCCGATCAACTCTGTAGCCGATCTGGCCGGCATGAAGTTCCGCGTCATCCAGTCCGACATCTTCGTCGACATGGTGGCGGCACTCGGCGCCAACGCGACGCCGATGCCGTATGGCGAGGTGTATTCGGCGATCGAGACCGGGGTCATTGACGGCGCGGAGAATAATTTTCCGAGCTACGATACCGCCAAGCATGCGGAAGTGGCCAAGTTCTATTCGCTCGACGAGCACACGATGGTGCCGGAAGCCTTCGTCATGGCGAAGTCGAGCTGGGACAAGCTGACGCCGGAAGACCAGGCGATCTTCAAGGCGGCGGCCAAGGAAAGCGTCGCCAAGCAGCGTGAGCTGTGGGCCGCCAAGGTCAAGGAATCGCGTGCCAAGGTCGAGGCGGCCGGTTCGCAGATCACGACGCCGGACAAGCAGCCCTTCATCGACGCGATGGGCCCGGTCTACGAGAAGCACGTCAAGGACGACAAGCTGAAGGCCATGGTCGAGGCCATCAAGGCCGCGCAGTGATCAAGCGGCGGCGCGGGCATTCCGCGCCGCCATCCTCTTGCGGAGAGAACCGGTGACCTTCAGCCCAGAACAGAGACCGCCCCTTGCCGGCATCGCGCGCGTGATGTCGCGCGTCAGCACGGCGGCGCTGTGGATCGCCGGCATCGGGCTGGTGCTGATGACCGCCTTCGTCGCCTGGCAGGTGTTCGGCCGCTATGTTCTGAACCGCTCGCCGAGCTGGACCGAGCAGGGCTCGGTGATGCTGATGAGCTGGTTCATTTTCCTCGGCGCCGCCGTCGGCGTGCGCGAGAACTATCACCTCGGCTTCGACGTCCTGCTCTACGTGCTGCCGAAAAGCGGCAAGCGTTGGCTGAGGATGATCTCGGACCTCGTCGCGCTCGCCTTCGGCATCGGCATGATCTGGTATGGCAGCCAGCTGGTCGCCTTGACCTGGGGCGCCACCTTGCCGTCGCTCGGCATATCAGGGGGCTGGGACTACGTCCCGCTTGTCGCGGGAGGCGCGCTCATCGTGCTTTTCACGCTGGAGCGGATCGTGCTTCGCCTCTCCGGTGCGCCGATCGACGATGCGCTCGATGAACTGCCGCCGGCGGAAGTCGCAGCCGAACTCGACACAGCGAATGTGAAGGTCTGACGCCATGGAACTCTGGATACTCTTCGGCGTCTTCACCGTTCTGATGCTTATCGGCACGCCGATCGCTTTCTGCCTCGGCGTCGCAAGCTTTGCCACAGTCCTCTACATGGGCCTGCCGCCGCTCATCGTGTTCCAGCGCCTGAATTCCGGCATGAGCGTCTTTTCGCTGCTGGCCATTCCGTTTTTCATCTACGCCGGCGACTTGATGGTGCGCGGCGGCATCGCCAGCAAGATCGTCGCCTTCGCCGGCTCGCTCGTCGGCCACATGCGTGGCGGTCTCGGGCAGGTCAACATCGCGACCGCTACACTGTTCGGCGGCATTTCGGGCTCCGCGGTGGCGGAGGCGGCAGCGGTCGGCGGTTTGATGATCCCGCAGATGAAGGCGCGTGGATATGGAGCGGACTACGCCGTCAACGTCACGTCGATGGCGGCGCTGATCGCGTTGCTCCTGCCGCCGTCGCACAACATGATCATCTACTCGATCTCGGCAGGCGGAAAGATCTCGATCGCCGACCTGTTCACGGCCGGCATCATCCCGGGCCTGCTTTTGGCCCTGGCACTGATGGTCACCGCCTATTTCGTGGCGCGCTCCCGCGGCTATCCGACCGAGCCGTTTCCGGGTTTCGCCGCCGTCGCGCATCTCTTCGCTGTCGCGGTGCCCGGCCTGCTGCTGATCGCGATCATCTTCGGCGGCGTGCGATCGGGTATTTTCACGGCCACCGAGAGTTCCTGCATCGCCGTCATCTATGCGCTGCTCGTTACCGTCCTCGTTTACCGGCAGATGACTTGGGAAGGTTTCGTTCATGCCACCCATGGCGCCGTGCGCACCACGGCCATGGTGCTGCTCATCATCGGCATGGCGGCGGCGTTCTCGTGGTTGATGGCCTTCCTGAAAGTGCCGGCGGCGCTCATAGCCTCGATGAACGCGATCTCGGAAGATCCGCTGGTCGTGCTTCTCCTGCTCAACGTCTTGATGCTGTTCCTCGGCACCTTCATGGACATGGGGCCGACGATCATCATCTGCACGCCGATCTTCCTGCCCGTGGCACAGGCCTACGGCGTCGATCCGGTGCATTTCGGCGTCATCATGATCCTCAACTTCGGCATCGGGCTGAACACGCCGCCGGTGGGCGCGGTGCAGTTCGTGGCGTGCGCGGTGGGCAAAATATCCGTCTGGGAAGCGATGCGCTCGATCTGGCCATTCTATGGGGCAGGCCTCGTGGTGCTGGGGCTCGTCACTTACATTCCGGCCATCTCGCTATGGCTGCCGAGCGTCTTCAAATAGGGGTTGGCAATGGCATCGGATACGGCGATCAGCCTGAAGGTCGAACGCAAGCCCAAGCTGTCGGAGACCGTGGTCGCGGCGATCCGCAAGCAGTTGCAGGCGGGCGAGATCCAGCCAGGCCAAAAGCTGCCGACCGAGGGTCAGCTGACCGAAACCTTCGGGGTCAGCCGCACCGTCATCCGCGAAGCGCTGGCCAAGCTCGCTGCCGACGGTCTGGTTGAGCCGCGCCAGGGCGCCGGTGTCTTCGTCACCGAGCATATATCGACGATGTTCGGCGCGCTGGCCGCGGACATGGGCAGCAAGGATTCGATCGCGCTCAACGTGCTCGAAGTGCGCCTGGCGATCGAGATCGAATCCGCCGGGCTCGCCGCTATCCGTCGCAATGCCGCGCAGGAAGCGGCGATCCAGGAGGCGTTCTTCGAGTTCGAGAGGCTGCTCTTGAACAGCGAGCCGACGGGTCCGGCCGACCTTGCCTTCCACCGCGCGATCGCCAGCGCCACCAACAACCCGTTCTATGTCGAGATGCTCGACGTGCTCGGCCGGCGCGCCATTCCTTGCGACGTGACGTCACCGTGGTCCACCGAGCTCGCCCAATCCGACGTCTACCAGCGGGGACTGCAAGGCGAGCATCTGGTGATCCTGAATGCCATTACGACAGGCGATGCCGAGTCCGCGCGCGAAGCCATGCGCGCGCATCTCACCGCTAGCCAGCAGCGCTATCGTGAGCGGCTGCACGCACGTCAAAGTTTTTATGCTGAGTCGGTTAAGGCCGCGGCAACCGAATGACCAATGAGGCAGCCCAATGGGACAGCAATGAATCACACTGACAATCACACGGACTTCACCTCGCGCTTCGCCATCGACCCTGTTACCGCCGCGGCGATGGGGACGGACGAGCTTCGCCACAATTTCCTGATCGAAGGCCTGTTCCAGTTAGGCCGCATCGGCCTGACCTACACGCATTATGACCGCATGATCGTCGGCGGCGCCATGCCCGCGGGCACGCCGCTGCCGCTGGAGGCGATCAAGCCGACCGGGACCAAGAACTTTCTCGATCGCCGCGAAATGATCGCCGTCAACATAGGCGGCGCCGGCATGGTGAAGGCGAGCGGCCAATCCTACGAGCTGCAGCCGCGCGACATGCTGTATCTCGGCATGGGCGCCAATGAGGTGTCGTTCGCCTCAGTCAATCCGGCCGAGCCGGCCAAGTTCTATCTGCTCAGCGCGCCGGCGCATCAGAGCCATCCCAGCCAGCTGATCCGCATCGGCGATGCCAAGCGGCTCGACCTCGGCAGCCAGGCGACCTGCAACGAGCGCTCGATCTTCCAGTTCATCCATGCCGGAGGCGTCAAAACCTGCCAGCTCGTCGTCGGCATGACCCAGCTTGCGTCAGGCTCGGTCTGGAACACCATGCCGTGCCATGTGCATGACCGACGCATGGAGGCCTACCTCTATTTCGACCTACCGGAAGCGGCGCGCGTGTTCCATTTCATGGGCGAACCGGACGAGACCCGCCACCTCGTCATGCGCAATGAAGAAGCGGTGCTGTCGCCGGGATGGTCGATCCATTCGGGCGCCGGCACCTCCAACTACGCCTTCATCTGGGCGATGGCCGGCGACAATGTCGACTATACCGATGTCGATCCGGTAGCGATGGAAGAGCTGCGGTGAGCGACCTCTCGGCTTTCAGCCTCGCCGGCAAGCGCATCCTTGTCACCGGCGCCAACACCGGCATCGGTCAAGGCATCGCCCTGTCGATCGCGCGCGCCGGTGGTGCTGTGGTCGGCGTCGGCCGTTCGGCGATGGACGAGACGGCGGAAAAGGTCGCGGCGGTGGGCGGACGCTTCGAGGCGGAACGCTGCGATCTTGCCGATCATGCCGCCGCCCAGGCGATGCTCGATCGCGTCTGGGACGAAACCGGGCCGCTCGATGGGCTGGTCAACAATGCCGGCATCATTCGGCGCGCCGACGCCGTCGATCTGACGGAAGCCGATTGGGACGACGTCACGGACGTCAATCTGAAGACGGTCTTTTTTCTCGGCCAGAGCTTTGCCCGGCGCGTGCTTGCCGATCCGGGGCGGCGCGGCAAGATCGTCAACATCGCGTCGATGCTCAGCTTTCAGGGCGGCATCCGCGTCGCCTCCTATACCGCCTCGAAACACGGCGTGCTCGGCATCACCCGATTGCTCGCCTGCGAATGGGCGTCGAAAGGCATCAACGTCAACGGCATTGCGCCCGGCTATATCGAAACCAACAACACCGAGGCGCTGCGTGCCGATCCAGACCGCAGCGCCGCCATTCTGGCGCGCATTCCGGCCGGGCGCTGGGGCGGTCCGGAAGACATCGGCGACGCGGCTGTCTTCCTGCTGGCGCCGGCGTCCAACTATATGCATGGCGCGGTGGTGCCGGTGGACGGCGGCTGGCTGGCGCGATGAGGAGGATTTGGCGATGACCGGAACGAAGATCTTCTCGCACGCCGGCGAGGGCGCATGGACGCCGACGCCGGACGGCAATCGCAGGCGTGTGCTGCTGCACACGGACGAACTGATGATGGTCGAGTTCGGGTTCGACAAGGACGGTGTCGGCGCGCTGCATTCGCACCCGCATGTCCAGGCGAGCTACGTCGCCGAAGGCCGCTTCGAGGTCACCATCGACGGCAGGACCGAGATCCTGGAGACGGGAAGCAGCTTCATTGTCCCTTCCAACCTGGTTCATGGCGTCAGGGCGCTCGAGGCCGGGCGCCTGGTCGACAGCTTTACGCCGCACCGCGCCGATTTTATCGACTGAAGCCGCGTGAAGGCAGGTCATCGCGGCGTGTGTCCGGCCGAGGGGCAGGCGCTTCCAGCATATCCCGCAAACGAAAAGCCCGCGCCTCCGGAGAGACGCGGGCGTGTTGCCTGGGCGCTTGTGGCGCCGCGGTACTCAAAACATCACCGCAGAACCTGAACCTGCCGAATTATGATGAAGATAGGATTAACCGGCCAGAGTCGACGCGATATTCACAGCCAAAGCGAATAGGGGCTGGAATCACGATCCCATATCCGCCAATGAGGGAGATATTCTTTCAGTTGGCGCCGACGGAGACAGGACTTGAAGGGGGATCAAGTGTTCGAAACCGCGGTCAAGGCAGTCAGCTGGAGATTCGCCGGGGAGCTTTGGCAGGTCATGCCACCGCTGCTCCTGACCGTTCCCGCCCTGCCTTTTCAGGCGGCGCCGATCATAGAAATTCCCTGATGCAGGTATCGACGGCGAGCGTCCGGGCGGAGGATCCTAAGCGGCGCGTCCTGAAGGACGTGTTCGGCTTCGATGATTTTCGGCCCGGCCAGGACGCTGTGACGGAGGCGCTGCTGGCCGGGCGTCATGTGCTGGCTGTGATGCCGACCGGCGCTGGCAAATCGCTCTGCTATCAGGTCCCGGCGCTGGTCCTGGGCGGGCTCACCATCGTCGTTTCGCCCCTGGTGGCGTTGATGCAGGACCAGGTCGCCGCATTGCGTCTTGCCGGCGTGGCGGCCGATACGATCAATTCCTCACTCGACCGCGATGCCAATGTCGCCGCATGGCGCCGCGTTGCGGCGGGCCAGACGCGCCTGCTCTATCTTGCGCCGGAGCGGCTCATGACCGCGCGGATGCTCGAGGCACTGGCCAGGCTCGACATCCGGCTGATCGCCGTCGATGAGGCGCATTGCATCTCGCAATGGGGCCCGGCGTTCCGGCGCGAATACGAGGAGTTGTCGCGGCTGCGCGACATTTTCCCTGACGTGCCGATCATTGCGCTGACGGCGACAGCGGACGAGGCGACACGCACCGACATCGCTGCGCAGCTGTTCGCCGGGCGCGTCGAAACCCTGGTGCTGGGTTTCGACCGGCCGAACATCAAGCTTGGCATCGAGCCCAAGCAGGACGGCAAGCGCCAATTGCTGAGCTTCGTAGAGCGTCATGCCGGCCGTAGCGGGATCGTCTATTGCCTGTCGCGCAAGAAGACCGAGGAGATAGCGGCGTTCCTCGAGAAGAACGGCGTGCGCGCGCTGGCCTACCACGCCGGCATGAGCAAGGACGCGCGTGAAGCAAATCAAAACGCTTTCATGACCTTGTCCGGCGTGGTGATGGTGGCGACCATCGCCTTCGGCATGGGGATCGACAAGCCTGACGTCGCCTATGTCTTCCATACCGATCTGCCCGGCAGCCTCGAAGCGTACTATCAGGAAATTGGGCGCGCGGGCCGCGACGGGCGGGCTGCCGAGGCACATATGCTCTTCGGTCTCGGCGATATCCGCATGCGCCGGCTTTTCATCGAAGACGAGGACGCACCGGCGGAGCATAAAAGGCGCGCGCATGGCCGCCTCGATACGCTGATCGGCTATTGCGAAACGGCCCAGTGCCGCCGCCAGATCCTGCTTGGCTACTTCGGCGAAACAGCAATGCCTTGCGGCAATTGCGACAATTGCCTTGACCAGACGCCGCATGCGGATGGCGAGGCGGAGGCACGGATCATCCTCGCGGCCATCGCCCAGACCGGCGAGCGCTTTGGTGCTGCCCATGTCGTCGATGTTCTGCTCGGCCACGAAACCGAGAAGGTCCTGGCCAAGAACCATCACAGGCTTGCCAGCTTCGGGACCGGTGTGGCGCACAAGAAGGACGTGTGGCTGTCGCTGGTCCGCCAGCTCGTCGCGGGAGGGTTTCTGACATTGGACTCAGGCGGCCATGGCGGCCTCGCCATCGCCGAAAAGGGCCGTGAGCTGGCCCGTGGCGATGTCCCGTTCCGGTATCGCGTAGAGGTGCGGAACCGCGCACCGCGCGGCAAGACACGTCCCGATGCTGCCGCGTGCACGGAAGACCTGGATACCGCTCTCTTGGCCACGCTCAAGGCGGTACGGCTGCGTCTCGCCCGGGAGCGCCAGGTGCCGGCCTTCGTGATCTTCTCCGATCGCACACTGATCGACATGGCCGAACGCTGCCCGCGCGACCTCGACGCCTTCGCCGCAGTCAACGGTGTCGGCGCCGCGAAGCTTAGGGAATTCGGTCAGATTTTTCTGAGCGCGATCGCCGCGCACCAATCCGGGGCATCGGGCTGAGGGCTGTATCAACGCGATCATGCCGACAGCCACCAGACCACTCCGGCGCCGCAATCAGCACTTGCTTCGTCTCACCGCCGCGATCGCAGCCTCCTGCTGCCGCAAGCGCTCGATTCTCGCGCTCTGGCGGGCAGTGACGGTAGAGGCGACACGCCGGGCTCCCCATAGCCAATCCGGAATATTGGTTTTCGCGACTTTGCCCCGGGTGATCGCTGTCGCCGACATCTCCTTGGAAACTTCGCCCATGGCTACGTTGAGTTCGACACAGCTCATCTTGTCGTATTTCGCGGCATCGAAAGATGCGTGGAAGGGCGATGCGCAACCTCCGACAAATACGAAGCTGCCTATCAGAAGCGTGGCTGCAGTGATCGCCTTCATTTTTTATCAAGCAGGTTTGACGCCGACGGGCGAATATCAGAGGGTTCTCGATCTCGAGCCGCGGAGCGCTCCCGAGGTTCTGAGTAACGGACGCATATGACGTCTACAATACTCTGTTCGACGCGTCATTCCCCCTATTATCCTCGAAGAATTTCGAGAGAGCCGCTGCGGTCTGGTGAGGATGCTCTTCTGGAAAGAGGTGCCCGCCTGGGACAGGGCTTCCTTCAACGCTGTCGGCCCATTTTCTCCAAATAGCCAGCGGCCCGCCTTCCTCCGCATACCAGTTCTCCACGGCGCCTTCGCTACTCCATAGCGCCAGGAGCGGACACTCGATGCGACGACCGTTTGCCTGGTCCAGCGCGTCATGTTCACGATCGATCATGGCAGCGGCCCGATACTCTTCGCATATCGCATGAACATGAACGGCATCGCGAAGCGCATCGACATAGGCGTCCCTGACCTCCGCAGAGAACATTTCTGCCGGCGACCCCCACTGCACAATCGCATTGTCGACGATGGCATCGGGCGCCGCGCCTATCAGTCGCTCCGGCAGAGGCTCCGGTTGCGCAAGAAGGCTCCAGGGCCAGAAGCTCAGAGCCAGCCTGGCGTCCGCCCTATCCCACGCGGCGGCGGTGGGGATGACGTCGAGGACGGCGACTTTGGAGATTTCGCCGGGATGGTCGAGCGCCAGGCGATAGGCGACCCGCCCGCCGCGATCATGTCCGGCAACCATGAACTGCTCAAACCCCAGCCGCTTCATGACTTGAACCATGTCGCCGGCCATGGCGCGTTTGGCGTATGGACTATGATCGGCAGAGGAAATCGGACACCCGCTTTGCCCGTAGCCTCGAAGATCGGCGGCGATCACCGTAAAGCGGGGCGCCAATGCTGTGGCGATATCTCTCCACATCAGATGTGTCTCGGGAAAACCATGAAGTAGCAGCAGCGGCGGACCCGTTCCGCCGACCCTTGCGAAAATGGTCGTCTCGTCCAGTTGCAAGCTGGTGGCGCTGAAACCTGCAAACATTGTTCGTCTCCCTCGGCGTGCCCTCAGGCAACAACGCACAATTTAGCAGAAGGATCACGTCAGCTGCCGTGCCTGGTGGAGAGGCGGTAACGGAATTTCTCCTCAATGGCTGGTGCGGGTCACTGATATTTCGATCGGCGCACCCCATATGAGCGGCAAGAGTGTCGCTTAAGGGTTTGCTATGATGATTTCGCGTTCGAGCCGGTTTGCAGTTTTGTTTGCAGGACTGTTCCTGGCACTTTCCATGGTCACGGCCGATTACGCCGAGGCGCGCCGTGGCGGCAGCTTCGGCAGCCGCGGCACGCGCACTTTCCAGTCGGTCCCGCCGACGAGGACGGCGCCACAGCCGGCCGCGCCGGTCGAGCGCTCGATGACGCCCGCGACGAACAATGCGGCCCGCCAGACGCCGGCATCCCAACGACCAGGGATCTTCAGCGGCCTCGGCGGTTCGATGATGCGTGGCCTGCTGCTCGGCGGTCTGATCGGACTTCTTTTGGGTCAAGGGTTCGGCGGCTTGGCTGGCATGTTGGGCCTGCTGCTTCAAGGTCTGCTGATCGGCGGCGCGATCATGTTGGCCATCCGCTTTTTCCGGTCGCAATCGGCACGCAACCAAGCGCCCGCCATGGCCGGTGTTCCGCGGAGCATGGGCAACTTCGGGCGAAACGCGGCAGGCCAGCCCGAGACGGGCAACGTGTCGTCTTTCGCCATTCCAGGCATCGGGTCTGGATTTGGCCGGACGGCTCAAGCCTCCGATGAAATCACAATGACGCCGGCCGACCTCGACACATTCCAGCAACGGTTGACGGAGGTTCAGGAAGCGTTCGGACGCGAAGATCATGCTGGCCTGCGCCGGCTGGCGACCCCCGAGATGGTGTCGTACCTGTCCGAGGAACTTGCCGATAATGCCAAAAAGGGCATCAGGAACGACGTGTCTGACGTCAGCCTGTTGGAGGCCGATATTGCGGAGAGCTGGCGGGAAGACGATCGCGACTACGCGACGGCTGCGCTGCGCTACGAGTCTCTCGACGTGATGCGTGATCGCGCCAGCGGCAAGATCGTCGCGGGCGAAGCCGATCAGCCGACGGAAACGACCGAACTGTGGACCTTCACACGTCAGAACGGTGGCGACTGGAAGCTCGCAGCAATCCAGCAGCCCTGACCGATACGCTGCAGCCTCGGCCGCTCACGTCCTCTTGCGAGCCACGATGTAGGGACGGTTGTCGTTGCCCTTCGTTGCGTGGCTTTCGGTGGCAAGAACGTCGAAGCCCGCGGCACAGATATGCTGGCTCAGGTCTGCCGCCCGAAAGACGCCTGCATAGGGTGCTTTGCCGATCGCGTGCATTGCGGGCAGCAAGGCAAGCCGGATGAGTGGGTTCATATCGCCGACGCAGGGTGTCTTGGAGATGAACAAGCCCTCCGCTGCAAGTAAGGCGTGGATGCGGCGCAGAGTGCCAGGCAGGTCGCGGACCATATGGAGATAGTTGAATCCCAGAACCGCGTTAAACTGCTCGTCGTCAGGCGCAAGCGCGTCTACGGTCGCGGTGCGGAAGACAAGCGCCGGGATGGGGCCAGCGGCGTGTTTCTCGTTGGCAATCGCGATCATTCCGGCGGAAATATCCGTCGCAAGATAGTTTTGAACATCGCCCGCGAGCCGGAGCGCGGTTGTTCCTGTTCCGCAACCCAGCTCCAGCACCCTGTCGCCTGGTCCCAACAGGGCGCGGGTCCGGTCCAGCGTGCGCTCATATCCGGCCTGATCCGCAATCGCGCCCATGGCGTATTTCCGTGAACTGCGGTCCCAGAAGCGGGCGTCGCTCGCTATGCTCATGATGGTTGCTCCTCAGATCGCGGCCTCGCCCTAATCCGCATTAAGTTCGGCATTAAGAATGATCTGAGGCGAGTCGTGTCCGCTCAAGTCAAGTCCCGCAGAAGCTCGTTCGGCTAGATGCGGTGATTGGGCAGTTATTTCGCAGAATAGCGTAGACTCGGCGGAACTGGCGGAGAGGGAGGGGTCCAACTGTCTGGGCATTAAGGTTTCCTCACAGATATCGCTCGCCGTTGGCGCGGTGCTCGAAACAGAGCCAGTGCGGCGTCTGCCTCGGCTTGGCAAAGCTCCATCCCGCATTCTTGGCGCAGCCGGGATGCTGGCACCGATGGCGTATAATGCCGGGGCGAGTGACGGGCTCCATCGCATCCGGACGGCGGATCAGTATGTCACTCATGCTATGATCCTTCCTTCTGAGCAGGAGGTGGACTAGCCACCTCTGCGAACAATGCGGAAAGCACGAGTTCATGCATGTCGAGACGCAAAACCCAACCGCTCGGGAACGGCAGGGCATTCGGGTTAGGCGGCTTGCCGAAAGGTTCGAATCCTGTCGGGTGCAGCATTGCCGCGTTCGCTTGCCGACAACTATTCCTGCTGGAATTGACAGGGCCAATCTTCAGGCCTCGTCAAGCCAGAAGGCAACTCGGTCCGGGCGTCTCCGCAAGCCATGTTGAGCTGCCACTGGGACAGACCCGCCGAATTGGAAAGGTCGACGCCCTCGATACGGGTCAGAAAGAAAAAGGCGCGGTCAAAGTCTATCGACGCGGTGAACGTCGCTCCTCGGAAATCCGCCCGTGCGAGATTGGCAAACGAGAAGCGGCTGCCGCTGATATCGGCGTTATGGAACTGCGCACGCCCCAATTCTGCCTTTGTGAAATCAACGTTGGTCAGATTGGCGTCCTGGAAATTCGAGCGCTGCATTTCCGCGCTCGCAAACACAGCGCCCTGCGCGTCCATACGGCTGAAGTCGGTCCTGTAGGCCTCGATTCTGTCGAACCGGGCGCCTTTGGCGGTCGAGTCGGCCAGGGAAGCACGCACAAGCGTTGCCTTCTCAAGATTTGCCCCAAGGAGATTGCTGTTCCTGAGGTCGGTCGAAGTGAAATCAACACCGAACAGGTTCGCCCCGCTCAGGTCCTGTCCTTCTAGGATGAGAAGCTTCTTGTCACACTCGTGCCAATTGACGCCAGGCGTCGCGGCTGCGTGGCAATTGTGAGCAGCAGTGGCGTTCTGCCAAGCAAACATAGTGCAAACCGCTAGAACCAGGCCGGATGCGGCGTAAGCTCTGGTTCGCCTCAAAGTCATTGTTGCTGAACCTCTGCTACTCGCCGACACTCAACCTGACCACATCTGCTGACATTCGAGAGTGCTCCTCGTCTACACCACCGTCAACCCGGGAGCAGAGGACATGGCGACGGTCGCCGCAGATGCGCAGCGGACGTCAACAATGGGGAGCCTGCTCGGGTGCTGACCGCCACCGCCGGCGTCCGCTGCCGACAAGCGTGAATCCGCTTGGGTCCGCACCGATCGGTACTTCCCGACGGCGAGGTTGACCCGGCACGGGGGCTAGTCGCGTACCCTCATTCCGCTGTCGCATGAACCCCACGACTTCGCTTAGCGAGGCCGAAGTTGATCTCTGCCATCTATCAGGTCGAGGCATGAACCCCGCATATTTGTGTCGTAAGCTGACGTGCCGCGAATACGCCGTTCTCGGTAGGCGGGCTTTATGGCGGCGCGCAACCTATTCTTTGATTTTTATTAATGTAAACAATGCCATATGGCGGAGAGGGAGGGATTCGAACCCCCGATGGGCTTGCACCCATGCCGCATTTCGAGTGCGGTGCATTCGACCACTCTGCCACCTCTCCGCGGTCATGGTCCGCCGTTGCCGGCGCGGCGCACTAGATAACGGCTGGGCGGCCAGGTTACAAGGGCCAATCTGCCCGACGATCCGGCTTCTTGTCAGGTCGCGCGCTTAGCTTGAATGCGTTCGCGGCTCGCTGGCTGACTGCTCGCCTTGACTCGCGCCGAACCTTCGGTTAGGGACAGCGCGCAATCGGCGTGGAGGGTTCTTCCGCGCCGCTTGTTTTTTGAACCCGCAGACTGACAAAAAGACGGCCGAACCGCCTGAAGCGGTTCATCAAGGCCGACCGAACAGCGAAAGGCAAAAAATGTTCGCAGTCATCAAAACGGGCGGCAAGCAGTATCGCGTCGCCGCCAACGATCTCCTGAAGATCGAAAAAGTCGAAGGCCAGGTCGGCGATATCGTCGAGATCGGCCACGTGCTCGCGCATGGCGAGGGCGAGAATGTCACGTTCGGCGCGCCGTTCGTCGACGGCGCCTTGGTCACCGCCGAAGTCGTCGAACAGGGCAAGAACCGCACCGTCATCGCCTTTAAGAAGCGCCGCCGGCAGAATTCGCGCCGCAAGATCGGCCACCGCCAGCTTTTGACCACCGTGCGGATCGCCGAGATCCTGCTGGATGGTGCCAAGCCGACGAAGAAGGCCGCGGCCAAGACCGAGGCAAAGGCTGCTCCGAAGAAGGAAGCCAAGGCAGAAGCTGCGCCGAAGGAAGCCGAGGCCAAGGCAACCGAAACCGCCGCTCCGCTGTTCAAGGCGCCGAAGGGCGAGCCGGACGATCTGACCGTGATCAAGGGCATCGGCCCGGTCGCGGCCGGCCAGTTGAACGAACAGGGCATCACGACGTTCGCCCAGATCGCCAAGCTGTCCGACAAGGATGTCGCCAAGATCGACGAGCATATGCCGTTCAGCGCCGACCAGATCATGGACTGGCGCGAGCAGGCCAAGGAATTGGCGAAGAAGTAAAGCAAGCCGGCGCAATCGTCGCCGGATCGGACTTGAAACGGAACGCGAACGCGTTCATAAGACCTTTTAGGCGCCCCTGCGGCGCATCGGAGTTAGTTAGATGGCACACAAGAAAGCTGGCGGTTCGTCGCGCAATGGTCGCGACTCGCATTCCAAGCGGCTCGGCGTGAAGAAGTTTGGCGGCGAAGCCGTGATTCCGGGCAACATCATTATTCGTCAGCGCGGCACGACGTGGCATCCCGGCGTCAATGTCGGCATTGGCACGGATCACACGCTGTTTGCGCTCGAAGCTGGCGCAGTCACCTTCAACAAAAAAGCCAATGGCCGAACCTACGTATCGGTGAACCCGATGACGAAGGCCGCGGAGTAGCCGGTTCCGTACGAGAACACCGGCACCCATCTCGGGAACCGGTGTCTGGCCAAGCCAGGAAATGGATCAGGGGAGATGGGTTTCCATCTCCCCTTTTTCTTGTGCCTGGAGGACTGACATGGTTGCCGAAGCGGAAGACACAGACGGTGAAAGTTACGCGATAGATTGCCCGGTCGTGATGACCGAGCGGCTGGTGCTGCGGGCGCCGCGCGAAAGCGATATCGAGCAATTGGTGGTGCTCGCCGACAACCGCCATGTCGCCGAAATGCTGGCCCGCATGCCGCACCCCTATGGTGAGGCCGAGGCGCGTGCTTTCCTCGCGATGACGGCCTCGCGCCGGGCCGGGATTGCCTATGCCTTGACGCTGGCCGGGACCGAAACCTTCGTCGGTTGCGCCGGCCTCAACACCACCGATCGCGGGCTGGAGCTCGGCTACTGGATCGGCGAGCCCTACTGGAAGCGCGGCTATGCGACGGAGGCAGCGCACGCGCTGGTCGACCTCGCCTTCCAGAAGACGGCGATCCAGGTGCTGCATGCCTCGACGCGGGTCATCAATCCGGCCTCGCGCCGGGTCATCCACAAATGCGGCTTCCAATATGCCGGCCAGGGCATGCTGAACTCGATCGTCGCCGGCCAGGTGCCCGTCGAGCGCTATCGTCTCGACCGCAAGACCTGGACCAGCCTCAGGAACTGGGTGCATTTTTGAGGCGCGTTGATATTCAGGTGAGGCCGGCCTGCGAATGGCGGCTTCCTGCGCTTCCGGTGCTCACGTACTCTATGTACGCTCCGCTCCGGTTCTCGGAAGCCACCACTCTCGGCACGGCCTGCCCTGAATCTCAACACACCTCGGCGCATGGCCTCGAACCAAAGGTTCCGAAAGAATCATTGTGAATTCAAAAAGTCAGTTGCGAACCAAACTCGGGGTCAGGCCATCTCGACCCAGACCGGCAGGTGGTCAGAGCCGACCGCTTGCCGGTCGACCCACAGGGCCTTCGGCGATTTGGCGAGCGAGGCGCTGGTAAAGACATAGTCGATGCGCTTGTGGCGGCTGGCGTCGTCAGGCCGCTTGGGGTCGACCCAGGTGACGAGATCGGGGCTTGCGGTGGCAAGACGCAAGGCAACATCGACGGCAAGATCGGCGGTCACAGGCATGCCGAATTCGTGATCCGGGCGGCCGGCGAGTTCGACATATTCCGGCGATCCGGACAGCATGTTGAAGTCGCCCATGACGACGAAGGCTTCGGGACAAGGCAGGTCCGGCAGGCCGACTTCGGCGACGCCGGACAGCGCGCCGCCCTCGATCGCATAGTTCAACAGGCGCTGGCGCAGAAACCGGATCTGGCTCAAGCGTTCGAGCGGGCTGCGATGGTCGAGATGGGTGGAATAGAAGCGGATGAAACCAAGCGGCGTCTCGATCAGCGCCTCCAGCGCGCCGCGCTGGAAATTCATCAGTTCGAAACTGCGGCTGCGCGGCAAGAGGAGATTGCGCGACAGATGAACAGGCGTTTTCGACAGCACCATATTGCCGAGCTGGAAGGTGGTCGTGATGGCGCGGCTGTTTTCCAGGCGCGAGCCGACATTGGCCTCGAAATTGCTGCCGTAGACGGCGAAGTATTCGGGCAACGCCTTGGCGAGCTCGGCCACCATGTCGCGCCCGCCATTGTTGGGGTTGTTGCGCGAGACCTCCTGCAGCGCGATCACGTCGGCGCCGCGCACGGCGTCAGCAATGCGGCCGACATCGTAGCGGCCGTCGAGACCGACGCCGTAGTGGATGTTGTAGGTTACGAGCTTCATTGCGACTCCGGCCATGTTCATAAACAGCCTCGCCCTTCGCCCCGCCTTGGTTTAGAGCAGTGCCAAAGGTTTAGAGCAATGCCGCAAGGCCAATAACAGAAACTCAGCAATCCGATGAAATTTCTCGATCAAGCCAAGGTTTATATCCGCTCCGGCGACGGCGGCGCCGGTTCGGTGTCGTTCCGGCGCGAAAAATTCATCGAGTTCGGCGGTCCCGACGGTGGCGACGGCGGCCGCGGCGGTGATGTCTGGGTGGAGGCGGTCAATGGGCTGAACACGCTGATCGACTATCGCTACCAGCAGCATTTCAAGGCCAAGACCGGCACGCACGGCATGGGCCGCAACATGACCGGCGCCAAGGGCGCCGACGTGACGCTGAAAGTGCCGGCGGGAACGCAGGTCTTTGCCGAGGACAACGAGACGCTGATCTGCGACATGACGGTGGTCGGCCAGCGCTTCCTGCTTGCCAAGGGCGGCAATGGCGGCTTCGGCAACCAGCATTTCAAGACCTCGACCAACCAGGCGCCCCGCCGCGCCAACCCCGGACTGCCGGGCGAAGAGCTCAACATCTGGCTCAGGCTCAAGCTGATCGCCGATGCCGGCCTGGTCGGCCTGCCCAATGCCGGCAAGTCGACTTTTCTGGCTGCCGTGACCGCGGCCAAGCCGAAGATCGCCGATTATCCCTTCACCACGCTGCATCCGGGCCTCGGTGTGGCCCGCATCGACGGGCGCGAATTCGTCATCGCCGACGTTCCCGGCCTGATCGAAGGCGCGCATGAAGGCGTCGGCATCGGCGACCGTTTCCTCGGACATGTCGAACGCACGCGCGTCCTTCTGCACCTCGTCTCCGCACAGGAAGAAAATCCGGGGAAGGCTTACAAGACCGTGCGCACCGAACTCGATGCCTATGGCCATGGACTGATCGAGAAGGTCGAGATCGTAGCACTTTCCCAAGTCGACACGCTCGATGCCGACGCCCGCAGGAAGAAGGTCGCTTCGCTGAAACGCGCCGCCGGCCGCGCGCCGATGCTTTTGTCCGCGGTCACTGGCGAAGGCGTCGAAGCCGTTCTGCGCGCGCTGATGGCGGTGGTGGCCGAGGCACGCGAAGCTGTCGCCACGCCGGTCGAGACGCGCTGGAACAAATAGCGATGACCGCGCAGTCGCTGAGAAAATACCGGCGCATCACCGTCAAGATCGGCTCGGCGCTGCTTGTCGACCGCACGACGGGCCTGAAGCGCGACTGGCTGGCCTCGCTTGCCGACGACATCGCCGTGCTGGCTGAAGGCGGCGCCGAAATCCTCGTCGTGTCGTCCGGCGCCATCGCGCTGGGCCGCACCATTCTCGGCCTCGGCAAGCGGGCACTGAAGCTCGAGGAGAGCCAGGCGGCGGCTGCCGTCGGGCAGATTGCGCTGGCTGGCGCCTGGTCGGATGCGCTCGGCAAGGGCGGCCTGAAATCGGGCCAGATCCTGCTGACGCTCGGCGACACCGAAGAGCGCCGCCGCTATCTCAATGCGCGGGCGACGATCTCGACGCTGCTCAAGATGAAGGCGGTGCCGGTCATCAACGAGAACGACACGGTGGCGACCTCCGAAATCCGCTATGGCGACAATGATCGGCTGGCGGCGCGCGTCGCAACGATGATGGGCGCCGACCTCCTGGTGCTGCTCTCCGACATTGACGGGCTGTATACGGCGCCGCCGGCCAAAGACCCTGGCGCAAAGTTCATTCCGGTCGTCGACCGCATCACCCCTGATATCGAGGCAATGGCCGGTGCGGCGGCGTCCGAATTGTCGCGCGGCGGCATGCGGACAAAACTCGACGCCGGCAAGATCGCCACCGCCGCCGGCACCGCCATGATCATCACATCAGGCACGAGACTGTCGCCGCTGATGGCGATCGAGCGGGGCGAGCGGGCGACTTTCTTCCGTCCGAGCGCCAATCCGGTCAAGGGCTACAAAACATGGATCGCCGGGCAGCTCGAGCCGGCTGGCCGGCTGACTGTCGACGCCGGCGCCATCGGTGCGCTGCTGTCGGGCAAGTCGCTGCTGCCGGCCGGCGTCAAGCTGGTCAGCGGCAATTTCTCGCGCGGCGACACGGTGGCGATCCTGTCGCCCGAGGGCCGCGAGATCGCGCGCGGACTGGTTGCCTACGATGCCGCCGATGCCGTAAGGATCGCTGGCTTGAAGACAGCCGAGATCGAAACGGTGCTTGGCTACGAAGCGCGATCGGCGATGATCCACCGCGACGACCTTGTGGTGAGCGGCGCGGCCGACGGAGATGCGGCCCGCCATTGACGGCGCGCTACTGGTCAGGCTCACGCGGCCATTTGGGTGGGTTGCGATATCGATCCTGAAAGTCCTGGTATATCTTCAGAAGCTCGCTGCAACCTCCCAACTCCGCTTCGATGCCAGCCCTGGCACGTCGATCCACTTCGGCTTGGGGAACATCCTTGTCGTCTCCGACGACGAGATCACGGATGAGCGCGTCAGTCGTCATTGCTTCTGCCCCTTTTTCCTCTTCCATCCTTTTTTTGAATTCTGCCTCAAGCCGAGAGCGCGGCCCACATCCATGCAGCTCTTCAATAACGACGTCGATCTGGGAAAGCGGTGTCGGTGACGCGCCGCAATAGCGCTCAGCAAGTGCGAGGGACATCATCGAGCTTACCATAGTCATGGCCTTGCCGTCGGGGCTCTCGCCGGGTTCAAACTTGTCGTCGCAGTAGTCGGCGGCACGGAGGCCTGTTGGTATGAGCATCGCGCCGAGAGCAACGAGGATTATGACTCTCTTCATTCTGCTTCCTCAAATTTACGGCCATTGCCGCGAAGGCCGGCCGCGTGTAAATCCACCAGCTTCACTGGATCGGTCAAATGCTGAACAAACACCAAGGCGATGATGTAGCCAGTTTGATGGCACGGATAGGCCGCAGGGCGCGCGCTGCCGCCCGACCGCTGGCCATCGCCACGACCGCCGCCAAGAACGCCGCGCTTGTCGCCATGGCGGAGGCGATTGTCCGCCGCGAGCAGGATATTCTCGACGCCAACGCCATCGACATCTCGAATGGCCATGAGTCGGGGCTTTCCGCCTCCTTCATGGACCGGCTGAAGCTCGATGCCGCCCGCATCCGCGCCATGGCTGACGGCATCCGCGAGATCGCCGAACTCAGTGATCCGGTCGGCGATGTCATTGCCGAATGGGACCGCCCGAACGGGCTGCATATCGAACGCGTTCGCACGCCGCTCGGCGTCGTTGGCGTCATCTATGAGAGCCGGCCGAACGTCACGGCCGATGCCGGCGCACTTTGCCTGAAAGCCGGCAATCCGGTGATCCTGCGCGGCGGCTCGGATTCGCTCAACTCCTCGGCGGCGATCCATGCCTGCCTGGTCGAGGGGCTGAAGACGGCCGGTCTGCCGCAGGACGCCATCCAGCTGGTGCCGACCACCGACCGCGCCGCCGTCGGCGAAATGCTGAAGGGCCTCGGCGGCAATCTCGACGTGATCATTCCGCGCGGTGGTCGCAGCCTGGTCGAGCGTGTGCAGAACGAAGCTCGGGTGCCGGTCTTTGCCCATCTCGAAGGCATCTGCCATCTCTATGTCGACCGTTCGGCCGATCTCGACATGGCGGTCAAGATCGCCGTCAATGCGAAGATGCGGCGCACCGGTGTCTGTGGTGCGGCCGAAACGCTTTTGGTCGACCGTGCCGTCGCTTCCACCCATCTGGTGCCGATCCTTGACGCGTTGCGCGCGGCTGGATGCGAGATCCATGCCGACGCCGAAGTGCTGAAGCTGTTCTTCGACGCCAGTCCGGCGACCGACGCCGACTGGATTACCGAATATCTCGACGCGATCATCGCAGTGAGGCTGGTCGATGGCGTTGCGGGCGCGATCGAGCATGTCGAGACGTTCTCCTCGCACCACACCGAGGCGATCGTCGCCGAGGATGCCGGTGCAGTCGAACGTTTCTTCAACGAGATTGATTCGGCGATCCTTCTGCACAATGCCTCGACTCAATTCGCCGATGGCGGCGAATTCGGCATGGGCGCCGAGATCGGCATCGCCACCGGCAAAATGCATGCGCGCGGCCCGGTCGGTGTCGAGCAATTGACCTCGTTCAAATACCGCGTGCGCGGAACGGGACAGGTGCGGCCTTGACGCTACTTGCTCGAAGAACCTGAAGCTTTGCGCCCAGCCACCCCCCTCTGTCCTGCCGGACATCTCCCCCTCAAGGGGGGAGATTGCCTGTCATTTCTGATTTCGCCAATCGCCGGTGCTGCAAGATTTGCGCCTGCGATGAAGCCGCCAATCTCCCCCCTTGAGGGGGAGATGTCCGGCAGGACAGAGGGGGGCGCCTGACGCATGCTTTCCTCGCCCGAGCATCCCGTTCCCTCCCGCTACCTCAAAATGCCGCATGCCGAAAAGGGCCTGGCCGTCGGGCTGTTCGGCGGCTCGTTCAATCCCGCCCATGCCGGCCATGGCCTGGTCGCCGAGATCGCGCTCAGACGTCTGGCGCTCGATCAGTTGTGGTGGATGGTGACGCCCGGCAATCCGCTCAAGAACAAGCGGGAACTGACGCCGCTGACTGAGCGGCTCCGCCTATCCGAGCAGATCGCCAGGAACCCGAAGATCAAGGTCACCGCCTTCGAGGCCGCGCATCACGTCCGCTTCACCGCCGACACGCTGGCGCTAGTCAAGGCGCGCAATCCCGGCGTCGACTTCGTCTGGATCATGGGCGCCGACAGTCTGCGCGACTTCCACCGCTGGCAGCGCTGGCGCCAGATCGTCATGACGTTCCCGATCGCGGTGATCGACCGCCCTGGCGCGACGCTGTCCTTCCTGTCCTCGGTCGTTGCCAAGACCTTCGATTATGCACGTGTCGACGAGGGCGACGCGCCGCGGCTCGCCCGCATGAAGGCGCCGGCCTGGACCTTCATCCACGGCCCGCGCTCGTCGCTGTCGTCGACCGCGATCCGCAACATGGCGAAGGGCTGAGCCTGCACGGACCTCCCTTCTCCACAAGCAGAGGAGGCAAGTCCGGCCATGTCGCATTTGCGGCTGCTTTTCCCCGATCCGTGGGCGATCCTGCGCGCGCATGGCGATTCTCGAGCAAAACCAGACCAGACGCGATCCGGCGCAAGGCAGCCCGCCAACCCCGGCGATCGCCATCGCCAGCGTCGTCCTGTCGATGGCGCTGGTTGCGGTCGGTAACGGACTGATGTTCGCCTATATCCCGGTCCGGCTCGGCGCCGAGGGCTTCGATCCGACCTGGGCCGGGCTGATCGTCACCGGCCTTTCGGCCGGCGGCCTGGCAGGCTGCATCCTGACCGGTCCGCTGGTGCGGCGCGTCGGCCATGCTCGCGCGTTCATGGTGCTGTCGGCGTTGATTGTGCTGTCGAACGCCGCTGTCGGAGCCGGGCCGCACCCGCTGTCGTGGATCGCGGCACGCGCGCTCTATGGCTTTGCCATATGCGGCCTGTTCATCGTCGCGCAAAGCTGGCTGAACGACGTCATTGCCAACGCCATTCGCGGCAGGGTCATGGCCTTCTTCTACGTCGCCTATGTCGCCGGGCTCGGTGTCGGCTACGCCACACTGGCGCTGATCGATATAAGGGCTGCGGACGCGCCGCTGATCGGCATCGCCTTCACCGCGCTGTCGATCCTTCCGGTCGGGCTGACGCGGCTCGCCCAGCCACCGCCGCCGCAGGCGGCATCGGTCGCGCTTGGCCGGGCCTGGCGGATTTCGCCGGTCGGCGTCGCCGGCATGCTTGCCGTCGGCGGCCTGTCGATGACGATTTCGGGCTTCGCGCCGATCCATGCCACGGCCAAGGGCTACAGCCAGGCAGACGTGGCACTGCTTTTGTCGGCGATGCCGGTCGGCACATTGATCCTGCAGATCCCGCTCGGATGGATTTCCGACCGCACCGACCGGCGCTTTGTGCTGGTCGCCGCTTCGGCGCTTGCCTTGGCGGCGGGTCTGTTTGCGCTGGGCTTCGACGGCGGTGGGCTGGCGGCGCTGGTCGTCATCTATGTGGTCTGGGATGGCGCGTCGGAATCGATCTATTCGCTGGCCAGCGCGCATGCCGCAGACCGCGCCGGCAAGGACGACATGGTGGCGCTGTCCAGTTCGCTTCTGTTTGCGTGGTCGCTGTCCGGCTTCATCGTGCCCGGCATCGTCACCGGGCTTTCCGCTGTCTATGGAACGCAGGCCTTCATCTATGTGGCCATCGTCATTGCCGCTGTTTTTTGCCTGTTCGTGCTGTGGCGTGTGGTGGCGATGTCGCCTGTTCCCGCCGCCGAGACCGGCAATTTCGCGCCGATGAGCGCGCAGGCCCCACTGCCGGTGGAACTGGCCTTTCCGTCCGAAGAGCAGCGCCGCGCGGACAAGTAGACCTGCGGGAATTGATCATCTCACTGTCTGGTGGCCGCTTCCTGCCGCGGCGCTTCCGGCGGCGGCGCGGGTATAGAAATGCCTTCGCTGTCGAAAGCCTGCTTGGCGCGTTTGGTGAGATCGATCTGGGTGGCGAAGAAATCCGCAACCGAGGTCCAGTAGCGCAAGGTGATGGCGACGTTGCTGTCGCCGACGGTCGCCACAAACGCAATCGGCGCCGGCTCCCGCCTGACGCGCCGCTCGGCGGCGGCGACGCCAAGCATGGTCTTCTGCGCGAGATCGATATCGTTCCAGGAGCCGATGGTCAGCGTGATGTCGCCACGGCGGGCACCGTTGCGCGTATAGTTGCGGACAGGCTGGTTCCACAGCGTCGAATTGGGGGCGAGGACGTAGACGCCCTCGACCGTTCTCAGCGTGGTGGCGAACAGGCCGACTTCCTCGATGGTCCCGGCGATGGCGCCGACCTCGACATATTCGCCGATGCGGAATGGCCGTAGCGCCAGCAGCATGATGCCGGCGGCAATGTTCTGCAGCGTACCCTGCAGCGCCAGGCCGATGGCCAAGCCGATGGCGCCGATGGCGGCAATGATCGAGGCCGTCTGGACGCCGAACTGGCCGAGCACCATGATAACGACGAGGATCAGTATGGCGTAGCGGGCGATCCTCGAGAAGAAGTGGCGCAGCGTCACGTCGAAGCCATGGATATGGCCGAGGCCGGCATAGATCGAGCGCTGCGCGAGGCCGGCGACGATATAGCCGAGGACCAGCAGGATGACGGCGCCGATGGCGGAGAATGAGTACGAGACGATCAGCGCGCTGAGCTGCGCAAGGCCGGCCTGCACGGTGTCAACGGCATTCTCAGGGTCGATAGGCATGGCGGGAATCCGATTGGTCAATGCGCCGATAACCCCAGCAAGGCGGCAAGAGTTCCGATTTTTCTTCTGCGGAACCGGAAGAAACAGCACTTCGTGGACCACGGCAGGGTTGCCGTCTTGAAACTGCAACCCAACTCTGCCTATCTAAGGAGTGTCACCTGCTTTGAAGGGTGATTTGGTTGTTCTTGCTGCGAAAGGAAATACACTGAGAACAGCACTGCGGAAGAAGGCCGACATCGTGCCTTCGCCGGCCGGGATCAGCGTAAACGACGCCGTGTCCCGCGCCATCAACACAGTCCTTGTCAGTCTGGAAGACTCCAAGGCCGAAAACATCGTCTCAATCGACATTCAGGGAAAATCGAGCCTCGGTGACTATATGGTCATCGCGTCCGGCCGATCTCACCGTCATGTCTCGGCTGTCGCCGATCATCTCCTCAAGGCGCTCAAGGATGCCGGCCTCGGCACGGCGCGCGTCGAGGGACTGGCCGGCGCCGACTGGGTCCTGATCGATTCGGGCGATATTATCGTCCATGTCTTCCGTCCCGAAGTCCGCGACTTCTACAATCTCGAAAAGATGTGGCAAGCGCCGGACCTCGAGGAAGAGACCCTCCACTGAGCCGTAATTTGATTGATGCATGCCGTTTCCAAAAACCGGTGACCACTTTTGGCGACATGCATTAGCGGCTCTTCGAGGCAGGGATGAAAATTACAGTTCATGCCGTGGGCCGGATGAAAGCCGGCCCCGAGAAGCAGCTCGCCGACCGATATTTCGAGCGCTTCGCCAAGAGCGGGCCGGCCGTGGGTCTCGAATTCTCAGGTGTGGTCGAGATTCCGGAGGGCCGCGCCCAGACCGCCAACGAGCGCCGGCGCGAGGAAGGCCAGAAACTGCAGGCGCAGTTGCAGCCTGGTACCGCGCTCATGCTACTCGACGAGCGCGGCAAGAACTTTTCCTCCGAGGATTTCGCCGGCCGCATCGGCCTGTTGCGTGATGGCGGCCGCAAGGCGCTTATCATCGCCATCGGCGGTGCCGACGGTCACGACCAGTCGCTGCGCGATCAGGCCGATCTGATGGTGTCGTTCGGCGCGCTGACATGGCCGCACCAACTGGTCCGTGTCATGTTGGGCGAGCAGCTTTACCGGACGGCCACGATCCTGTCCGGCCATCCCTATCATCGCTCGTGAGCTTTGCAGGTTCCCACCCGAAACCGGTGGATTGGCGTGAGCCGCCCGGATTTTCGCCTCAATGCGTCACGAGGCTGTTTGCGGTCGGCAGGGCTCTCGAACATGGTTGATGGTTCGTTAACGACGCCACGCATAGAGTCGGGCTTCAATGTCTGAAGGTTGGAAATCGCGAACGGGCTTTTGGCGCGCACGCTGCGGCTTGGCAGCGGCGGCGCTCGTGCTGTCGTTCAGCGCCGCGCGGGCGCAGAACAGGCTCGACATGACGCCTGATCCGGACCAAAGCCGCGCCGAATACGAACGGGTGTCGAAGGAGATCACGCTTTCGTCCGAGCGGCTGGCCAAGCTCGCCGCCGACATGGCGACCGTCAAGAAGGATCATGCCTCGATCACCGCGGCGCTGATCCAGTCGGCGATGACCGAGCAGAAACTTGGTCAGGACATCGAGGACATCGGCGCCAAGCTGGAAGGGCTGAAAGGCGAGGAGCAGAAAATCCGCGCGTCGCTGGCCGCTAGACGCGACGTTCTGGCCGAGGTGCTGGCCGCGCTGCAGCGCATGGGGCTCAATCCGCCGCCGGCCATCCTGGTCAAGCCGGAAGACGCGCTGTCGTCGGTGCGCAGCGCCATCCTGCTCGGCGCCGTGGTGCCGGAACTGCGCCAGCAGACCGAGATATTGCTGGCGGACCTCAAGGAGCAGTCGCGGGTGACGGCCTCGATTGAGGCGGAGCGGGCGCGGCTGACGGCGGCAGTCGGCGAGCAGACGGCGGAAAAGAAGCGGCTCGGCATGCTACTTGAAGCCAAGCAGAAGCTTGAGGCCGAGACGCAAACGGCGCTGGCCGAGGAAAAGCAGCGATCCGCAGCATTGGCGGCCAAGGCCGGCAGCCTGAAGGAACTGATCGCCTCGCTCGAGGCCGACAAGGCCCGCAAGGCGGCCAATGCGGCGAAGGCAGCGGAGCAGAAGACCGCGGATGCCGACAAGGCCCCGACACAGGAGGGCCCGGCACAGACGGCCCCGGCACAGACGGAACTGGCGGCGCTGCCGGTCCCGGAAGCCAACCGGCTCACCGCCGCCGCACCGTTTTCGGCGCTTCAGGGGCAGATCGCGCTGCCCGTCACCGGCAAGATCAAGCGGCGGTTCGGGGCCAGCGACGGTAACGGCGCAGTGATGCTCGGTGACATGGTTGCGACACAATCGGGAGCCATCGTTACCGCGCCGGCGGACGGAAATGTGCTTTATGCGGGACCTTTTCGCTCCTATGGTCAACTCTTGATCCTGAACGCGGGTGACGGCTATCATGTCGTTCTGGCGGGGATGAGCAGAATCAGTGTCGCGTCTGGCCAGTCGGTGCTCGCAGGAGAGCCGGTCGGCGCGATGGGAGAGGCCCGGGTGGCGAGCACCTCGGCATCGAAGAATGGAAATGCCACGCCGGAGCTCTATGTTGAGTTCCGCAAGGATGGAAAACCCGTCGATCCGACCCCATGGTGGGCGGACCGTTTGTCTGGAAGGACGTGAGATGATGCGGAAACTGTCGCTTCTGTTTGCCGGTGCGCTAATGGGCGCATCCGCGATGAGCCTGGTCTATGGCGCGCCCGGCTCGACGGCGAACGCTGCGGGCTCCGAGACCTACAAGCAGCTGGCGATCTTCGGTGACATCTTCGAGCGGGTGCGGGCGCAGTATGTGACGCCGCCCGACGACAAGTCGCTGGTCGAAAACGCCATCAACGGCATGCTTACGTCGCTAGACCCGCACTCCTCGTATATGAACGCCGAAGAGGCGCAGGACATGCGCGTGCAGACCAAGGGCGAGTTCGGTGGCCTCGGCATCGAGGTCACGATGGAGAACGACCTGGTCAAGGTGATCACGCCGATCGACGATACGCCGGCCGCCAAGGCGGGCGTGCTTGCCGGCGATTATATTGCCAAGATCGATGGCGAGGAGGTTCGCGGCCTGAGCCTCAACGACGCGGTCGAGAAGATGCGCGGGCTGGTCAACACGCCGATCAAGCTCACCATCCTGCGCCAGGGCGCCGACAAGCCGATCGAGCTGACGGTGGTGCGCGACATCATCAAGGTCAAGGCGGTCAAGTTCCGGGTCGAGAACGACATCGGCTACATGAAGATCACCTCCTTCACCGAAAAGACCCATGACGACCTCGAGAATGCCATCGACACCATCAAGAAGCAGGTGCCGAACGAAAAGCTCAAGGGCTACGTGCTCGATCTGCGCCTCAATCCGGGCGGCCTCCTCGATCAGGCGGTGAGCGTGTCCGACGCCTTCCTAAACCGTGGCGAGATCGTCTCGACACGCGGCCGCGATCCGAAGGACGTCACCCGCTTCGACGCGCGGCCCGGCGACGACATCGACGGCAAGCCGCTGGTCGTGCTCGTCAATGGCGGCTCGGCCAGTGCGTCCGAAATCGTCGCTGGCGCGCTGCAGGATCTGCGCCGCGCCACGGTGGTCGGCACGCAGTCCTTCGGCAAGGGTTCGGTGCAGACCATCGTCCCGCTCGGCGAGAACGGCGCGCTGCGCCTGACGACGGCGCTCTATTACACACCGTCCGGCAAGTCGATCCAGGGCAAGGGCATCACGCCCGACATCAAGGTCGACCAGCCGTTGCCGCCGGAACTGCAGGGCAGGGACCTGACGCGCGGCGAGTCGGACCTCAAGGGCCACATCAAGGGTACCGACGAGGGCGATACCGGTTCGGGCTCGGCAGCCTATGTGCCGCCGGAGCCGAAGGATGATCTGCAGCTTATCTTTGCCGAGCAGTTGCTGCGCGGCGAGAAGACCGATCCGGCGTTCCCGCCGAATCCGGACAAGGCTGTTTTGAACCAGTAACGTCGATCGGCCGGGCAAACAGGTCTGGCCGCCTGATCGAAGCGATGTAATGCTGCCGGGGCCGCAAGGCCTCGGCAGTTTGATTCGGGGAACCGCGGCTGGGGATGCGGCTTGGCTGACATCGGCAATGACATCGAACGCCCGCTCGGACAGGCCGTCCGGCCGCCGCGCGCGGCCCGCAGGATCAGCGCCGGCGTGGTCACGGCCACTCTCCTGGTGCTGGCCGTGATCGGCGTCTCCGGCGCGATTGCGCTGCGTGAAAGACCGTTTCGAAAGCCGGAAGAAGTCGCCGTTTCGACGCCGAAGACGACCGCGGTGGTCGAATCCGCAGCGCCGGCCACTGAGCCCGCGCCGCAGGCGCAAGCGGGACCCAAGATAAGTGGGCCGCAGATCATCCATATGCCGACCGAAGCGGACGGTGGTCCGCCCAACGCGGCCATCGTCATCCACGACCCTTCGACGATCGGCCAGAACCTGAGGATCGCGCATATTCCCGACAGGGCGCTGATCGAGACCAGTGAGACCGGCCCGTTGCCGGTTCGCGCCGCCGACGGAAGGCGGCCGTTCGATGTCTATGCGCGGCCGTGGTCCGGTGCGCGCGGTGCGCGCGTGGCGATCGTCATCGGCGGGCTTGCCGTGTCGCAGACCGGCACGCAGGCGGCCATCGCCAAGCTGCCGGCCGAAGTGACGCTGGGCTTCGCGCCGCAGGGCAACAGCATCAGCCGCTGGATGCAGGCGGCGCGACAGAGAGGCCATGAGATCGTCATGCAGGTGCCGCTCGAACCGTTCGACTATCCGAACGTCAATCCGGGCCGCAACACGCTGACGGTCGCGGCGACACCGGACGAGAATTTGAAGAACTTGCGCTGGGCGCTGTCGCGGATGACCAACTACACCGGCGTCATGAACTATATGGGTGCGCGATTTTCGGCCGATGCGGCGGCGATGGCGCCATTCATGGCCGAACTCGGCAGGCGCGGCCTGGCCTATCTCGACGACGGCTCGTCGGCGCGCAGCCTCGCGTCCGACCTAGCACTGAAGGACGGCGTGCCCTTTATTGCCGGCGACACGTCGATCGACGCCGTGCAGGACCGGGGCGCCATATTGAAGAAGCTGGACGAGCTGGAAGCCACCGCGCGGGCGAAAGGCTTTGCCGTCGGCATCGGCTCGGCCTTCGACCTGACGGTCGACACCGTGTCGTCCTGGGTGATCGAGGCCAAGAAGCGCGGCATCGAGATCGTGCCGATTTCGGCAGTGGCGGTGGATCCGGAAAAAGGTTGAGCATGGCGAAGAGAAAACCGGTCGATCCCGAGACGCTGCCTTATCGCCCCTGTGTCGGACTGATGATACTCAATGGTGACGGCCTGGTCTGGGTCGGGCATCGCATTGCCGAGCCGGATAGCGAATTCGCCGGCACGACGCAGCTCTGGCAGATGCCGCAGGGCGGCATCGACAAGGGCGAGGAACCGCTGCAGGCGGCGCAGCGGGAACTGTATGAAGAGACCGGCATGCGCTCGGTCTCGCTGCTGGATGAGGCGCCGAACTGGATATACTACGACCTGCCGGCCGATCTGGTCGGCATCGCCTTCAAAGGGCGATATCGCGGCCAGACGCAAAAATGGTTCGCCTTCCGCTTTCACGGCGACGTGAGCGAGATTGAGATCAATCCGCCACCGGGCGGCCACACCGCCGAGTTCGACAAATGGGCATGGCGGCCGATGCAGGAATTGCCCGACCTGATCGTGCCGTTCAAGCGCAAGGTTTATGAGGACGTGGTTGCGGCGTTCCGGCATCTGGTTGCGTAGCTTGGCGCTAGCCGCGGTCGCGCCGACCACGGTTGCCGCGTCAGCGCGGTGGCCTTATTGATGGCCAATCCGCCGCAGACGGGGTTGGCATGAACGACGCCTCCAAAAAATCTCTTTCTGAAAAGGTTGCCGTCAGCGAGACAGCGGCCGGCGCCATATTGACCGTCGATCTCGGCGCCATCCGCGAAAACTACCGGCGGCTCAAGGCGCGGCTGGGCGGCGTCGGCTGCGCGGGTGTCGTCAAGGCCGACGGCTACGGGCTCGGCGGGCCCCAAGTGGCGGCAGCGCTGGCGGCCGAGGGCTGCGACATTTTCTTTGTCGCGCATCTGGTCGAAGGTGTCTTGCTGCGCCAGGCGCTCGGCTCACGGCCGGCGATCTACGTGCTGAACGGCATTCAGCCGGGCGCTGAAAGCGAAGCGGTCGAAGCGGAGCTGGGCGCGGTCATCAACAGCGTCGGCCAACTCGCCGCCTGGCGCGCGGCGGCGCAGCGGGCCGGCCGCACGCTTAAAGCTGCAATCCAGGTCGACAGCGGCATGTCGCGGCTCGGCATGGCGGCAGCGGAGGTGGAGGCCGTCGCTGCCGATCCGCAGGCGTTCGACGGTATCGACGTCACCTTTGTGATGAGCCATCTTGCTCGCGCCGACGAGCCCAAGCATCCGGCCAACGAGCAGCAGCGGCTGGAATTCGAGCGGCTGCGCAGGATGCTGCCAAAGGCGCCGGCCTCGCTCGCCAATTCCTCCGGCATCTTTCTTGGGCAGCCCTTTCATTACGACCTCGCCCGGCCCGGTGCGGCGCTCTACGGCATCAATCCGATGCCAGCGGAGGAAAATCCGATGCTGCCGGTGGTGCGGCTTCAGGCAAAGGTCATTCAGACGCGCAGCCTCGATAAGGGAGCCGGCGTCGGCTATGGCCATATTTTTCACGTGACCGAACCGCTGGCCGCAGCAACAATCTCGCTTGGCTATGCCGATGGCTGGCATCGTCGCGCGGCCTCAGCCGCCTGGTTCGAAAATGTGCCGCTGCCCTTCCTCGGACGCGTATCGATGGATTCGATCGTTCTCGACATTTCGGCCCTGCCGCCCGACAGGCTAAAGGCGGGCGACCTCGTCGAGCTGATCGGGCCGTCGCAGACGGTGGATCAAGCGGCCGGCCATGCCGGCACCATCGGCTATGAAATCCTGACCAGCCTCGGACACCGCTTTCACCGGCGCTATGTGACCGGCGCTATGTGAATGGATAGCGCGCGGGCTTTTTTTTATGCATGCCGTTGTCCCAAAACCGCTGCATACTTTTGGGCGACATGCTTGGGCACTTGGCGGACGCCGTAAAATCCGGCAGACAGAAAGCCACGATGCCGCGCCCCAAACCCCTGACGAGACGTCGTTCTGGAGAGCTATGCGATGAAGATCTTCGTGCTGGGGGGCGGCGTCATCGGAGTCACCACCGCTTATTATCTCGCCGAGGCCGGCCATGAAGTGACGGTGATCGACCGCCAGAAGGGCCCGGCGCTGGAAACCAGCTTTGCCAATGCCGGCGAGATCTCGCCCGGCTACGCCTCGCCCTGGGCCGGTCCCGGCGTCCCGTTGAAGGCGATCAAATGGCTGTTGATGAAGCATGGTCCGCTGGTGGTGCGGCCGACTCTTGATCCGCATATGTGGCTATGGCTGGTCAGGATGCTGCGCAACTGCACGGCCGAGCGCTATGCGGTGAACAAGGCGCGCATGGTGCCTCTGGCCGAATACAGCCGCGACACGCTGAAGGCGCTGCGCGAGGCGACCGGCATCGCCTATGATGAACGCGCCAAGGGAACGCTGCAGCTTTTTCGCACGCAACAGCAGCTCGACGGCACGTCAGGCGATGTCGAGGTGCTCAAGACATATGGCGTTCCTTACGAGATTCTCGATCCCGACGGCTGCATAGCGGCCGAGCCGGGGCTGGCAGGGGTGCGTGAAAAATTCGTCGGCGGCCTGCGGCTGCCGGGCGACGAAACCGGTGACTGCAAGATGTTCACCGACCGTCTGGCCGAGCTCTGCGTGGCGCGCGGCGTCACCTTCGAATACGACATGTCGATCAGGCGCATCATCCGCAAGCGCAACAGTATCGCCAACATCAATACCAGCAAGGGCTGGAAGACTGCCGACGCCTATGTGATGGCGATGGGCAGCTATTCGGCCAAGTTCATGCGCATGCTGAGACGGTCCATACCGGTCTATCCGGTCAAGGGCTATTCGATCACCCTGCCGATCAAGGATGCTGCCGCAGCACCGGTGTCGACAGTGATGGACGAGACCTACAAGGTGGCGATCACCAGGCTCGGCGATCGCATCCGGGTCGGCGGCACAGCGGAGATTTCCGGCTTCGACCTGAGGCTGCATGAAACGCGGCGGCGCACGCTCGAACATTCGGTCGGCGACCTTTTTCCCGGCAGCGGCGACATACGGTCGGCGAGTTTCTGGTGCGGGTTGCGGCCGATGACGCCGGACGGGCCGCCGCTGATCGGCCGCACCGAATTTTCCAACCTCTATCTCAACACCGGCCACGGCACGCTCGGCTGGACCATGGCCTGCGGCTCGGCCAAGGTGCTGGCCGACATCATCTCCAACCGGGTGCCGGACATCAATGTCCGCGATCTCGGACCGGAGCGATACCAGCGGTAGGACCAGAAGGCTTCCTTCATCGAGCCCGGCCTTTGAGGGCGGTGACTTCGCCCCAAAACTGCGCAGTGTTTTGGGGACATCACAATTTAAATGGGTCGGGTGAATCTCGTCAGACGAACAATCCCCGCTCCCGTTCCACTGCCTTGGTGATGAAGCTCGCGACGATCTGGACGCGGCGCAGCGGCCTGACCGATTCGTGATAGACCAGCCAGTAGGCGCGGCGGATCGGCGCGACAATGTCGACCGCTATCAGTTCCGGCATCGAGCGGGCGACGAAGGTGTGCAGGATGCCGATGCCGGCGCCGGAGCGCACCGCTTCGGCCTGGCCGAGCGCCGAGGAAATGGCGAAGCTGGTGCGCCAGTCGGCGCTGAACTCTGCCGCATAGTCGAGCGAGGGGCTGACGATGAGGTCCGGCACATAGCCGATCAGCGTGTGCCGGCCAAGCTCGGCGGGCGTCTTGGGCAGGCCATGCGCTTCGGCATAGGCCTGGGACGCGAACAGGCCGAGTGTGTAGTCGACCAGCTTGCCCGCCACCAGCCTGCCTTCGGTCGGCCGCTCGACGGTGATGGCGATGTCGGCTTCGCGCCTGGACAGCGAGAAGGAACGCGGCACCGGCACCAGCTGGATGGTGAGTTCGCGGTGGAGCGCCATCAGTGCGCCGAGGCGTTTGGCCAGGAAGGCGACGCCGAAGCCATCGGGTGCGCCGATGCGCACGGTGCCGGAGACATCGTCGCCTTCGCCCGCCACGGTCGAGCGCGCGGCGATCATATCGCCTTCCATGCGCTCGGCGATGTCGAGGAAGCGCTCGCCCGCCGGCGTCAGCTCGCTACCGGTGGTAAGCCGGCGAAAGAGTTTTGTGCGCAGCGCATCCTCCAGTGCGGCGATGCGGCGCGAGACAGTGGCGTGATTGAGCTCCAACCGCTTGGCCGCGCCGAGGATCTGGCCGGCCCGCGCCACGGCGAGGAAGATGCGGACGTCATCCCAGTTCATGGGAATGGTCCGTATGACGCCGATTACGGCAGCGCTCTAGGGCGCGCCCCTCTGTCCTGCCGGACATCTCCCCCACTTGGGGGGAGATCGGCCGGCCGCTCCGGCGGCGACTTTCTTGCAGCGTTGCGGGTTGGCGAAAGCGGGGATGACAGCCAATCTCCCCCCTCGTGGGGGAGATGTCCGGTAGGACAGAGGGGGGCGCGAAGGAACTCATCTCTCAATCCTTGCTGCTAGGGACCTGCATCCTTACTATTTGCGAGAATTGATGTTCTGCCGTCAATTGCTATCTATTTTACGCACAACGGTTGCGTTTTCGCTCGCGTTGCCATCGGTCGCGCAAAGGCGGACAATGCCACATCACAAATACAGGGAGAGAGATCATGATCGAATACGGTCATTTCATCGGCGGCAAGCGTGTCGCTGGGACCAGCGGCCGCAAGCAGGATGTCATGCAGCCGATGGACGGCACGGTGCGCGGCACGGTGGCGCTGGCTTCGCAGACGGAACTGCGCGCGGCGGTGGAAAACGCCAAGGCCGCGCAGCCCGGCTGGGCAGCGACCAACCCGCAGCGGCGCGTGCGCGTCTTGATGAAGTTCCTTGAACTGGTCGCCAAAGAGTATGATTCGCTGGCCGACATTCTGGCGCGCGAGCACGGCAAGACCATTGCCGACGCCAAGGGCGACATCCAGCGCGGGCTGGAAGTGGTCGAAGTCTGCATCGGCGCGCCGCATATGATGAAGGGCGAGTTCACCGATGGCGCCGGCCCCGGCATCGACGTCTATTCGATGCGCCAGCCGCTCGGCGTCGTCGCCGGCATCACGCCGTTCAATTTTCCGGCGATGATCCCGTTGTGGAAGATCGCGCCGGCCATCGCCTGCGGCAACGCCTTCATCCTGAAGCCTTCGGAGCGCGACCCGGGCGTGCCGTTGCGCATCGCAGAGCTGTTCATCGAGGCCGGCCTGCCGGCGGGCATCCTCAACGTCGTCAACGGCGACAAGGAGGCGGTCGACGCCATCCTCGACGACCCCGATATCAAGGCCATCGGTTTCGTCGGCTCTACGCCGATCGCCCACTACATCTATTCGCGCGGCACCGCCTCGGGCAAGCGCGTGCAGTGCTTCGGCGGCGCCAAGAACCACATGATCATCATGCCCGACGCCGACATGGACCAGACCGTCGACGCACTGATCGGCGCCGGCTACGGCTCGGCCGGCGAGCGCTGCATGGCGATTTCCGTCGCCGTCCCGGTCGGCAACGACACAGCCAACCGGCTGATGGAAAAGCTGGTGCCGCGTGTCGAAAGCCTGAAGGTTGGCCCCTCGACGGATTCGTCGGCCGATTTCGGCCCGCTGGTGACGGCGCAGGCGCTGGAGCGGGTCAAAGGTTATGTCGACACCGGCGTCAAGGAAGGCGCCAAGCTGGTCGTCGACGGCCGCGGCTTTTCCATGCAGGGCTACGAGAACGGCTACTATATGGGCGGCTGCCTGTTCGACAACGTGACATCAGACATGCGCATCTATAAGGAAGAGATCTTTGGGCCGGTGCTCTCGGTGGTGCGGGCGCCGACTTACGAGAACGCGATCAAGCTCGCCAACGACCACGAAATGGGCAACGGCGTCGCCATCTTCACCCGCGACGGCGATGCGGCGCGTGACTTCGCCTCGAGGGTCCAGGTCGGCATGGTCGGTGTCAATGTGCCGATCCCGGTGCCGATCGCCTACTACACCTTCGGCGGCTGGAAAGCGTCCTCCTTCGGCGACCTCAACCAGCACGGACCGGACGCGTTCCGTTTCTACACCAAGACCAAGACGGTGACCTCGCGCTGGCCGTCAGGTGTGAAAGATGGGGCAGAGTTCGTCATCCCGACGATGAACTAGCCGGACGGTTCCGGATTCAGATTGAAGACGAAGAGGCCCGGCTAGAAACCGGGCCTTTTTGCTGACCGGTCGCGGTCCATATATTCCTGAACGCTAATGTGATGGAACCGGGCGGGCAGCAGAAGTCTTAACTTGCAATCCTGCCGCGAAGGAGGCGCGGCAGATCAACCAACGGCGCTGGCGACAGCTGCGGGGGCATCGGTCGGCGCAAGGGAGGTGTCAGATGACACGTCTTATGGTGACGATACTTTGCGCCGCCGCGGCGGCGTTTTCCGCCGCCCCGGCAATGGCGGCCGAACAATGCGCGGCACGAGCCGACATGATCAAGGCGCTCGGCGAGAAGTTCCGTGAAAATCCGACCGCGCTCGGCGTCGTCAATCGGAATGTGATCGTTGAAGTCTTCGTTTCCGACCAAGGCACCTGGACCATCCTCGCCAGCGACACACGCGGTCAAAGCTGCGTGGTTTCGGTGGGTGAAGGCTGGGAGAGCGCGGTGACGACAGCGGCGCTGCCAGGCACCTGAGCGTGGCCCTTTTTTTGCTGCGGCCGCGGTTTCGGCATAGCCGCGCAGGCCGCGGTTCTCTGCGATCACCTTGAAACGGATCCACAGGCGCCCGCTGCGGGCGCCTGCTTGCGCTTTTTCGTTGCCGACACCATATATGGAACATAGTGGGAACATCAAAAATCGTCCCCGCTGATGACAGACCGGAACACGGAAAGGAACGACGCGATGGTGATGACGTCGGAACCGGCCTGGATCGTTTCGGCAAAATGAGGCGTCTCCCTTTGCCGGACGTGATGGCAAAGGAGGTGCCCTATGGCACGCAAATCGCTATTGGGTTGGGTGAAAACCCTGGTTCTTGCTGGCGCATTGGCGGCGGGTACGAACGCCGCAAGCGCCCAATATCAGTACTGCGTTGAACATGGCGATCTCGTCGCCCACCTGACTGAGAATTTCCAGGAAAGACAGTTTGCTTTCGGGCTGATCGGTCAAGTGGCGATCATGGAAGTTTTTGTCGCCGAGACCGGAAGCTGGACGATCATCGTCACCGATGTCGCCGGCAGAAGCTGCATCGTCGCGGCCGGCGAACATTGGGAAAACGTGGTGATCCCGGCCGACCAGGACGCATGACGGTCAGGACACATTGATCGGATGAGCGGTCTCAGCGCGTAGCGGCCGTCTCGGCATGGCCGCGTAGCAGCGCCATCAGGCGCTTGGCATCTTTAGCGGCAGCATCTTCGTCGCCGGCGAGGATCGAGCGGATCAGCGCGACGTGGTGCTCGGCCGATTCGGCGAGCCCGGTTTCGGCCTTGTAGCGGAACCAGAAGCGGCGGCTGTGGGTCTGCAAGGGGGCGGCCAGCCGTGCGGCGAAGGGGTTGTCGGCAGCCAGCGCCAGCGCCTCGTCGAGCGCCTTGTCGGCTTGAATGAAGGCCAGCACATTGCCTGATATCACCGCTTTCTGCATGGCCAGTGCCGCATCGTGAAACAGGTCAGCGGCTTCACGGGTGACGAAGCGGGCGGCCGAGCGGGCGAGAACCACCTCGATGCCACGCCGCGCATCGAGGACGCGCAACCAGTCGCCGGGATGGAGCGGGGCAATGGCGATGCCGGCACGGGGCCGGACATCCAGCAGTCCTTCCCAAGCCAGTCGCTGGATCGCCTCGCGCACCGGCGTGCGGCCAAGCCCGAGCCTGTCGATCAGGGCGCCCTCGGTGATGAAGCTTGCAGGCGCCAGTTCGAGCGTCACGATCATATGCTCGAGCACACGGTAGGCTTTCGCCGCCGCAGGCTCGAATGCCGGGCTTGTGTCACTGAATATCAAAGGTGAGCTCCTGATATATTTTCGATATATCATAGCGAAATCCGTGTTGACAGTCCGTTTCTTAATAAATATACGACTGATATATCAGATGGAGCGACCACCATGTGGACCGGAGTTTTCCCCGCCGTCACGACCAAATTCACTGAGGACGATCGTCTCGACCATGGCGAGATGGAGCGCTGCTTTGCGCTGCAGATGGAGGCCGGCTGCGACGGCATCATCGTCTGCGGCTCGCTCGGCGAAGGGCCGATGCTGTCACATGACGAGAAGATCGACGTGCTGAAGACCGCGCAGAAGATCGCAGGCAACAAGCCGGTTCTGCTGACGGTCAACGAAGCCGGCACGCGCGAGGCGGCGGCGATCGCGCGCCGCGCCGCGAAAGAGGGCGCCAACGGGCTGATGGTGGTGCCGAGCCCGATCTACCACACCAATGAGGAGGAGACGGTCGCCGCACTGCGCGCTGTCGCCGAGGCCGGCGACCTGCCGGTGATGATCTATTCCAACCGGCTTGCCTATCGTGTCGACGTTACCGTCGACCAGATGGAGGAGCTGGCGAAGGACAAGCGCTTTGTCGCCATCAAGGAATCCTCGGACGACATCCGCCGCTCGACCGAGATCATCAACCGCTTCGGCGACCGCTATGACCTGTTCACCGGCGTCGACAATCTGGCGTTCGAGGCGCTGTCGGTCGGCGCCATCGGCTGGGTGGCGGGGCTGGTCACCGCGTTTCCGCGCGAGACGGTCGCCATCTACCAGTTGATGAAGCAGGGTCGCCGCGAGGAGGCACTGAAAATCTACCGCTGGTTCCGGCCGCTGCTCGACCTCGACGTCTCGACCTATCTGGTGCAGAACATCAAGCTCGCCGAAGTCTTGGCGATCAACACCAACGACCGCGTGCGCATGCCGCGCCAGCCATTGTCGGGCGAGCGCCGCAGGACGGTCGAAAAGATCGTCAGGGATGCGTTGGCGGCAAGGCCGGAGCTGCCGACGTTTTGAGGCAGGCTCTCTTCTTCCCGTTTTACGGGGAGAAGATGGCGGCAGCCAGATGAGGGGCAGCGCCCACGTGCAAGGAATTTCCAAGTCGGCAAAAGCGGGGAGCCGCCCCTCATCCGCCCTTCGAGCACCGTCTCCCCGTGAACGAGGAAAAGGGGAAGACATCGCCATTATCGGCGGCGGCATCATCGGCGTCTGTGTCGCCGCCTATCTGGCCGAGGCAGGGCGAAACGTCACGATCTTCGATCGGACGGGGATCTGCGAGGAGACGAGTTCCGGCAATGCCGCCGCTCTGGCCTTTTCCGACGTGCTGCCGCTGGCCCACAAGGGCATGATCAGGCATCTGCCGAAATGGCTTGCCGACCCGCTCGGCCCGCTCAGCATCCCGCCCGCCTACCTGCCGAAGCTGCTGCCCTGGCTTGTCCGCTTCTGGCGCGCCGGGCGAACCGACCGCTACGAGGCCAGCCTCGCGGCGCAGGCAGGCATGATGCGGCTCGCCGAGGCCGAATGGGCCGGGCTGATGGCGCGCTCGGGCACCGGAAACATGCTGCGCGAGGACGGCTCGCTCGAACTTTACGAGAACGAGGCCGAGTTCAAGGCGTCGCTGCCCGGCTGGGCGGCGAGGCAGCGCTTCGGCATCGGCTTCAGCCATGTCGAGGGCGATGCGCTCGCCGCCTTGCAGCCGGGCCTGTCGCCGCGCTTCGTCAAGGGCACTTTCGTGCCGGGATGGAAGACCGTTACGGACCCGAAATCATTGGGCAAAGCGATCTGGGCCTATGCCGAGAAGAACGGCGCGCGTTTCGAAAAGGCTCGGATCGACCGTGTCGGAGCGGGGCAGGATGGCGCGACATTGACGCTGGCCGACGGCACGGCGCGGCAGGCAAAATGCCTCGTCATCGCCGCCGGCGCGTGGTCGCATCTGCTGGCGAAACATCTCGGCGACCGCATCCCGCTCGAAACCGAGCGCGGCTACAACACGACCCTGCCGAAGACCGCCTTCGACGTGAAGCGGCAACTGATCTTCTCCGGCCATGGCTTCGTCGTCACCCCGCTTGAAACCGGTGTGCGCGTCGGCGGCGCGGTCGAGCTCGGCGGCATCGAGCGGCCGCCAAACTACGCCCGCTCGAAAGCGCTGCTCGAAAAGGCCAAAAGCTTCCTGCCGGGGCTTGATCCAGCCGGTGGCCGCGAATGGATGGGGTTCCGGCCGTCGCTGCCGGATTCGCTGCCGGTGATCGGTGCCGCCAGGCAGGCCGGCACGATTGTCTATGCCTTCGGCCACGGCCATCTCGGCCTGACCCAGGCGGCTGCCACCGGACGCTTGATCCGCGATCTCATTCTCGGCCAATATCCGGTGTTTGATCTTTCTCCGTTTTCTCCGAACCGCTTCTGACGGGATCTAGAAATGGCGCGCCACTCCTTCTTCTGCATCGACGGTCACACCTGCGGCAATCCCGTGCGGCTTGTCGCCGGCGGCGGACCGCTGCTCCAGGGCGCGACGATGATGGAGCGGCGCGCGCATTTCCTGGCCGAATATGACTGGATCCGCACCGGGCTGATGTTCGAGCCGCGCGGCCATGACGTGATGTCCGGCTCGATCCTCTATCCGCCGACGAGGCCCGATTGCGACATCGCCATACTGTTCATCGAAACCTCGGGCTGCCTGCCAATGTGCGGTCACGGCACCATCGGCACGGTGACGATGGCCATCGAGCACGGGCTGATCAAGCCGAAGACGCCGGGTTTGCTCAGGCTGGACACGCCGGCCGGCCTGGTCACCGCCGAATACAAACAGGTCGGCGAATATGTCGAGGAGGTCCGCATCACCAACGTGCCGTCCTTCCTCTATGCGGAGGGCCTGACGGTCGAATGTCCGCAACTCGGCGAGATCAGTGTCGATGTCGCCTATGGCGGCAATTTCTACGCCATCGTCGAGCCGCAGAAGAACTATCGCGACATGGCCGAGCATTCCGCCGGCGACCTCATCGCCTGGAGCCCGGTGGTGCGGCAGCGGCTCAACGAGAAGTACTCTTTCGTGCATCCCGAGAATTCCGGCATCGACCGGCTGTCGCATATGCTGTGGACAGGGGCGCCGACCGACAGCCAAGCCGATGCGCGCAACGCCGTTTTCTACGGCGACAAGGCGATCGACCGCTCGCCTTGCGGCACCGGAACCTCGGCGCGGATCGCGCAGCTTCACGCCAAGGGCAAGCTTAGAGCCGGCGACGATTTCGTCCATGAATCGATCATCGGCTCGCTGTTCAAGGGCAGGGTCGAGAAGGAAGTCACGGTGGCAGGCAAGCAGGCGATCATTCCCTCGATCGGCGGCTGGGCGCGCATGACCGGATTGAACACGATCTTCATCGACGACCGCGATCCGTTCGCGCACGGATTCGTCGTCAAATAGAGAGGATCTTGACCCAAGGGAAACGAATGGAACGCAAAGATCGACTGCGTCGGCGGCGCAACGATCCCGCTCATCAACTTATTTTGACGGCGATTCCTTCGAAACGACGTGCATTTTGACGCCGAATCGTCAAAGACATTGCGTTATGCCAATGATAGGGTCCGCGATAGTCCAGAGGCCGGAAGGGAAAGAACGGGCAATCCGAGTGGCGTGCTTCAAAATCACGCATGACGATTAAAAAATGACGTTGCAATCCGGGCTCGAAACTTTACGACTAGGGGAAATACGAAAAGGAATGCGTCTGCATGGGCGACATTCCAGGGGAGCCACGACAGCATGCAGTATTTTGTCCAGCAGCTTATCAATGGGCTGACGCTGGGATCGATCTATGGACTGATAGCGATCGGCTATACGATGGTCTACGGTATCATCGGCATGATCAATTTCGCCCATGGCGACATCTTCATGATCGGCGCCTTCACCGCCCTCATTGTTTTCCTCATCCTCGGTGCGTTGTTCTACTCGGTGCCGGTGGTGATCGCGCTCTTGATCATGATGATCGTCGCGATGCTGTTGACCAGCCTGTATAACTGGACGATCGAGAAGGTGGCCTACCGGCCGTTGCGCGGCTCGTTCCGGCTGGCGCCGCTGATCACAGCGATCGGCATGTCGATCGCGCTGTCGAACTTCGTCCAGGTGACGCAAGGCCCGCGCAACAAGCCGATCCCGCCGATGGTGTCCAAGGTCTACAATATCGAGGGCATCAGCGTATCGCTGAAGCAGATCATCATCGTCGTCGTCACCGCGCTGCTGCTGGCGCTGTTCTGGTACCTGGTCAACAAGACCTCGCTTGGTCGAGCGCAAAGAGCGTGCGAGCAGGACCGCAAGATGGCGGCGCTGCTCGGTATCGACGTCGACCGCACCATCTCGATCACCTTCGTCATGGGCGCGGCCCTTGCCGCCGTCGCCGGCACGCTGTTCCTGATGTATTACGGCGTCATCGCCTTCTCCGACGGCTTCACGCCCGGCGTGAAGGCGTTCACCGCGGCCGTGCTCGGCGGCATCGGCTCGCTGCCCGGCGCCGTGCTCGGTGGGCTGATGATCGGCTTCATTGAGAGCATGTGGTCGGCCTATTTCTCGATCGACTACAAGGACGTCGCCGCCTTCTCCATCTTGGCGATCGTGCTGATCTTCCTGCCTTCCGGCATTCTGGGCCGGCCAGAAGTCGAAAAGGTCTGAGATCATGGCCGATACCGTATCTCCGGAGCGCGACATCGTCGCCACCCCTATGCAACGCGCCACGCGCGAGGCGCTTTATGCCGGCGCCATCGCGCTCGGCCTGTTCGTGCTGTTCATCGGCCTGAGGACCGATCAGAACATCTCGAACGAACTGATCCTCGTACAGCGCTGGTGGCTTCTCTTTACCGTGGTTGTGCTGACCATGGTCGGGCGCTTTGTCTATGTCGCCTATGGCCAACCCTTCCTGGCCAGCCAGAAGGTCGTCGACATCGCCACCGGCCTGTTGCCGGAGAGCGCGGCGACGCGGTTCTTCCGGTTGCCGTATTTCATCGCGGCCATCGTGATTGTTGCCGTGCTTGCTCTTCTGGCCGGCTCCCTCGATGATTTGCTGGGGCCGGGTCTTGCCGGTTACGCACGGTTCGCGCGAGCGCTGGCGATCATCTATGCCCTCGCCTCGGTGCTGTTCTATTTCCGCAGCTTCATCCATGCCCACTTCTCGGCATTGGGCATCGCCGCACTGGCGATTTATCCTGTCGTCGTCGTGCTGGTGCTTGCGGTGTACAGCGGATCGATGGTGGGCGGCTTTCAGGGCTCGCTGAAATGGGTCGACAATTTCGGCATCCAGATCCTGATCTATGTGATGCTGGCGTGGGGGCTGAATATCGTCGTTGGCCTCGCCGGCTTGCTCGACCTCGGCTATGTCGCGTTCTACGCCGTCGGCGCCTATGCCTATGCGTTGCTCGGCACGCATTTTGGTCTGTCGTTCTGGATCCTGCTGCCGGCCGCCGGGGCCATGGCCGCCTTCTGGGGCGTGCTTTTGGGCTTTCCGGTGCTGCGCCTGCGCGGCGACTATCTGGCGATTGTGACGCTGGCCTTCGGCGAGATCATTCGTCTCGTGCTGATCAACTGGCGCGAGGTCACCAACGGCTCGGCCGGTATTTCCGGTATCCCGAAGGTCTCTTTCTTCGGGCTGATGTCGTTCAACGTCGCGGACGAAAACTATATCGCCAAGGTGCTCGACATCGCCCAGTCGGGCGCCTACTACAAGATCTTCCTCTACTACCTGATCCTCGGGCTCTGCCTGCTCACCGCCTTCGTCACCATAAGGCTCAGGCGCATGCCCGTCGGCCGCGCCTGGGAAGCGCTGCGAGAGGACGAGATCGCCTGCCGCTCGCTCGGCATCAACACCACCACCACCAAGCTCACCGCTTTTGCCACCGGCGCCATGTTCGGCGGCTTCGCTGGCTCGTTCTTCGCTGCGCGGCAAGGTTTCGTCAGCCCTGAATCCTTCATCTTCCTGGAATCGGCGATCATCCTCGCCATCGTCGTGCTCGGCGGCATGGGCTCGCTGGTCGGCATCGCCGTCGCCGCCATGGTGATGATCGGCGGCACCGAGGCGCTGCGCGAACTCGATTTCCTGAAGCAGGTCTTCGGTCCAGATTTCACCCCGGAACTCTACCGCATGCTGCTGTTCGGTATAGCCATGGTCATCGTCATGGTTTGGAAGCCGCGCGGCTTCGTCGGCAGCCGCGAGCCGACAGCCTTCCTCAAGGAGAGCAGGGCCGTATCCGGCTCCTTCACCAAGGAAGGCCACGGCTGATGAGTGATGCGAGCCTATCCATGAACGATGCCATCCTGCAGGTCGAGCATCTGTCGATGAAGTTCGGCGGTCTCGTTGCCATCGGCGACCTGACCTTCCAGGCCAAGCGCGGCGAGATCACCGCGCTGATCGGGCCGAACGGCGCCGGCAAGACCACCGTGTTCAACTGCATCACCGGTTTCTACAAGCCGTCGGAAGGCATGCTCACGCTCAATCGGCGCGACGGCTCGAGCTATCTGCTTGAGCGCCTGCCGAATCATGAGATCCCGGCGCGCGCCAAGGTGGCGCGCACTTTCCAGAATATTCGTCTGTTCTCGGGCATGACGCTGCTGGAGAACCTGCTGGTGGCGCAGCACAACAAGCTGATGAAGGCGTCCGGCTACACCATTCTCGGCCTGTTCGGCTTCAGCGGCTACCGAACCGCGTCGGCCGAGTCGATCGACCTGGCTAGGCACTGGCTGGAAAAGGCCGATCTCGTCGACCGAGCCGACGATCCGGCCGGCGACCTGCCCTACGGCGCGCAACGGCGCCTGGAGATCGCGCGGGCCATGTGCACGGGTCCGGAGCTGCTCTGCCTCGACGAACCGGCCGCCGGCCTCAATCCGAAGGAATCGATGGCGCTCAACGAGCTCCTGATGGACATCAAAGACAACACCGGCACCTCAATCTTGCTGATCGAGCACGACATGGCGGTGGTCATGCAGATTTCCGACCATGTCGTGGTGCTCGAATACGGGCGCAAGATCTCGGACGGCAGTCCGCACGCGGTACGCACCGACCCGCGTGTCATCGCCGCTTATCTCGGGGTCGAAGACGAGGAAGTTGAGACTGTGCTGACGGAGGTCGGCGACGAAGACGTCATCGAGCAACTGGATACGGGCCCGGATTCGGCGCACGGGCCGGGCGCATCATCTTCGTATCTCGCCGGGCCGGTGACCGACACGGTCGGCCATAGCGAAGGCGAACGCGTCACGGTGTCGAAGGGCGCCTCGAAAGCCGGGCAGCTCGATGCAAGGTCGAGTGCCGCAGCAAGCAAGCCAAGCTCGAAGCCTGCCGCAGCCAAACCCAGCGCGAAATCTTCTGCCGCAGCAAAGCCAGCCACCAAGGCACCGGCCAAATCAAAGGCCGCGGGCGTTTCGAATCGGCTCACAGCACCGCGTGGCGGCAAGGCCGACAATCTGACCCGCATCAAGGGCATCGGCACGGTCAATGAGAAGAAGCTCAACCAGCACGGCATCTTCCATTTCGACCAGATCGCGGCATGGAAGAAGGCCGACGTCGTGGCCGTCGAAGCCTATCTGGCCTTCGACGGGCGCATTGCGCGCGAGGACTGGGTTGGCCAGGCCAAGCTTCTTGCCGCTGGCAAGGAGACGGAATTTTCGCGCCGCGTCGATGCTGGGAAGGTGGAGACAAGCCATGTCTCTGCAACGCCTGCGACGGGCAAGCGCGGGGGGCGCAAGTGATGGCCGGCACAACGCTGCTCGATATTAGGGGTGTCCAGACCTACTACGGCAACATCAGGGCGCTGAACGGCGTCGATGTCACCGTCAAGCAGGGCGAGATCGTGGCGCTGATCGGCGCCAACGGCGCCGGCAAGTCGACGCTGATGATGACCATTTTTGGTGCTCCACGGGCGCGGGCAGGTACCATCACCTTCGCCGGCACCGACATCACCCAGCTGCCGACCCATGAGATCGCGCGCATGCGCATCGCCCAGTCGCCGGAGGGCCGGCGCATCTTCCCGCGCATGACGGTGATGGAAAACCTGCAGATGGGCGCCAGCCTCGACAACCTCCAGCATTACGACGAGGACGCCGAGAAGGTGTTCACGCTGTTTCCGCGCCTGAAGGAACGCATTGCCCAGCGCGGCGGCACGCTGTCGGGCGGCGAGCAGCAGATGCTGTCGATCGCGCGCGCGCTGATGGCGCGGCCGAAACTGCTCCTGCTCGACGAGCCGTCGCTGGGCCTGGCGCCGCTGATCGTCAAGCAGATCTTCGACGCCATCCGCGAGTTGAACCGCACGCAGGGGCTGACCGTGTTCCTGGTCGAGCAGAACGCCTTCGGCGCGCTGAAGCTCGCCACGCGGGGCTATGTCATGGTCAACGGCAATGTGACGATGAGCGGCACCGGCAAGGAGCTGCTCGCCGATCCGGACGTGCGTGCCGCCTATCTCGAAGGCGGCCATCACTGAGTTCAGGAGTCTTCATCATGCAGGGCATTCTCTATGAGGAACCTTCGGTCTGGCAGTTCTTCTTCGTCACCTGCCTGCTTGGCGGCTGGGCGGCCTGGATGACGGGCAAGGCCTGCGCCCAGACATGGCGCAGCTTCGTCCAGTTGTTCGCTTACATGCTCGGCCTCGGCATCGCCGTAAGGTTCATCCATCACGCGCTGTTCGACGGCACGATGTTCTCGCTGCAGTACTACATCGTCGATACCATCGTCCTGATGATATTGGGCTTCATCGGCTATCAATACACGCGCACCAATCAGATGGTGACACAGTATAGCTGGCTCTACGAAAGAGCATCGCTTTTGAGTTGGAAACCAAAAGGTTGATGTTCATCATTAACGCCGTTTCGGGGATGAATCGGCGTGACAAGTGCCTGAAAATCGGCAAAGTACGTTTTCTGCGAGTAAAAGTGGGCATCGCATGAAAGCATCATCCACGCCCACTCTGTAAATGGGAGCGTTTTACATGAGAAAATCACTTTTGTCCGCCGTCGCCCTGACCGCGCTCGTCGCGTTCAGCGGAAGCGCGTGGGCTGACATCCTGGTCGGCGTGGCCGGTCCGATCACCGGTCCGAATGCCGCTTTCGGCGCGCAGCTGCAGAAGGGCGCCGAACAGGCTGTCGCCGACATCAATGCGGCCGGCGGCATCAACGGCGAGCAGATCAAGCTCACGGTCGGCGACGACGTCTCCGATCCGAAGCAGGGCATCTCGGTCGCCAACAAGTTCGTCGGCGACGGGGTCAAGTTCGTGGTCGGCCACTTCAACTCGGGCGTTTCGATCCCGGCATCGGAAGTCTACGCGGAAAACGGTATCCTCGAGATCACACCGGCCGCGACCAATCCGAAGTTCACCGAACGCGGCATGTGGAACACGTTCCGCACCTGCGGACGTGACGATCAGCAGGGCAGCATCGCCGGCGCTTACCTCGCGTCGAACTTCAAGGATGCCAAGATCGCGGTCATCCACGACAAGACGACCTATGGTCAAGGTCTTGCCGACGAAACCAAGAAGGCGATGAACGCTGCCGGCGTGACGGAAGTCATGTACGAAGGCGTCAATGTCGGCGACAAGGACTTCTCGGCGCTGATCGCCAAGATGAAGCAAGCCGGCGTTTCCATCATCTATTGGGGTGGTCTGCACACCGAAGCCGGCCTGATCATCCGCCAGGTGGCTGACCAGGGCCTCAAGGCCACGCTGGTTTCCGGCGACGGCATCGTGTCGAACGAGCTGGCCTCAATCGCGGGCGACGCGGTTGCGGGCACGTTGAACACGTTCGGCCCGGATCCGCGTCTGATCCCGGCGAACAAGGAACTCGTTGAGAAGTTCCGTGCGCAGGGCTTCGAGCCGGAGGCCTACACGCTCTACTCCTACGCCGCCATGCAGGCTATCGCGGGAGCCGCCACAGCCGCCAAGTCGAACGATCCGATGGAAGTTGCCAAGGCTCTCAAGGCGAATGGCCCGTTCAAGACGGTGCTGGGCGATCTTTCCTATGACGCGAAGGGCGATCCGACGCTGCCTGGCTACGTCATGTACGAATGGAAGAAGGGCGACGACGGCAAGTACACCTACATCCAGAAAATGTAAGCCTGTCGACGACGGCAGTTCCGGAATGCCCGGCGCTTCGCGCCGGGCATTTTTCGTTTGATGTGTTACCCGTTGTTAAAGCGTCCTTTGCGCATTTGAGGGAAACACACGGCGCTCAGAGCAAAAAGAATCGATTTAAATCGGTTTAATCGCCGCCCGATTTTGTTTGCGCTGCAGCATTTTCGCGTTAATCATGGCGCCAGTTTCCTTCCCCGTCAGCGTCCGGAGCCTTGTCCTTGGCAATTTCGAAGATCCTTGTCGCCAACCGGTCCGAAATCGCCATCCGCGTCTTCCGCGCGGCCAACGAACTCGGCCTCAAAACCGTGGCGATCTGGGCCGAGGAGGACAAATACTCGCTGCACCGCTTCAAGGCCGACGAAAGCTACCAGGTTGGGCGCGGGCCGCATCTGACCAGGGATATGGGACCGATCGAAAGCTATCTGTCGATCGAGGAGGTGATCCGCGTCGCCAGGCTTTCGGGCGCCGATGCCATCCATCCGGGCTATGGGCTGTTGTCGGAAAGCCCCGAATTCGCCGAAGCCTGCGCCAAGGCCGGCGTCGTCTTTATCGGACCCAAGCCGGATACGATGCGCAGGCTCGGCAACAAGGTCGCCGCGCGCAACCTGGCGATCGAGGTTGGTGTGCCGGTGGTCCCCGCTACCGAGCCGTTGCCGGACGATATGGAGGCGGTGAAGGCGCTCGCCAAGACGATCGGCTATCCGGTGATGCTGAAGGCATCGTGGGGCGGCGGCGGCCGCGGCATGCGCGCCATCCGCTCGGAAACCGATCTCGCCCGCGAAGTGACGGAGGGCAAGCGCGAAGCGAAAGCCGCCTTCGGCAAGGACGAGGTCTATCTCGAAAAGCTGATCGAGCGCGCCCGCCATGTCGAGGTGCAGGTGCTGGGCGACACACACGGCAATGCCGTGCACCTGTTCGAGCGCGATTGTTCCATCCAGCGCCGCAACCAGAAGGTGGTCGAGCGCGCGCCGGCGCCGTACCTCGAAATGTCGCTGCGCGAAGAGCTTTGCGATTACGCGCTGAAGATCGCCCGCGAGACGAGCTATGTCGGGGCCGGCACCGTCGAGTTCCTGCAGGATGCCGACACCGGCAAATTCTACTTCATCGAGGTCAATCCGCGTATCCAGGTGGAGCACACCGTCACCGAGCAGGTGACCGGCATCGACATCGTCAAGGCGCAGATTCACATCCTCGATGGTTTCGCCATCGGTACGCCGGAATCGGGCGTGCCAGCGCAGAAGGATATCAGGCTCAACGGCCACGCGCTGCAGTGCCGCATCACCACGGAAGATCCCGAGCACAATTTCATTCCCGACTATGGCCGCATCACCGCCTATCGCGGCGCCACCGGTTTCGGCATCCGCCTCGACGGCGGCACCGCCTATTCGGGCGCGGTCATCACCCGTTTTTATGACCCGCTGCTGGAGAAGGTGACGGCCTGGGCACCGACGCCGGCCGAGACCATCGCCCGCATGAACCGGGCTCTGCGCGAGTTCCGTATTCGCGGCGTGGCGACCAATCTCACCTTCCTCGAGGCGATCATCAATCACCCGAGTTTCGCCGACAATTCCTACACGACCAAGTTCATCGACACGACGCCGGAGCTGTTCGCGAGCGTGAAGCGGCAGGACCGCGCGACCAAGCTGCTCAATTATCTGGCCGATGTCAGCGTCAACGGCCATCCCGAGACGCGCGGCCGGCCGCAGCCGAAGGCCGACGCGGCGGCACCCATGGTGCCCTACCTCAATGGCAATGTGCCTGATGGCAGCAAGCAGAAGCTCGACGCGCTTGGGCCGGAGAAATTCGCGGCCTGGATGCGCGCGCAGAAAGAGGTGCTGGTTACCGACACGACGATGCGCGACGGGCACCAATCCTTGCTCGCGACGCGCGTGCGCACCTATGACATCGCCGGCATTGCCGGCACCTATGCGCGCGCGCTGCCGCAGCTTTTGTCGCTCGAATGCTGGGGCGGGGCGACGTTCGACGTCGCCATGCGCTTCCTCACCGAAGACCCGTGGGAGCGGCTGTCGCTGGTGCGCGAGGCAACGCCCAATTTGTTGCTGCAAATGCTTTTGCGCGGCGCCAACGGCGTCGGCTACACCAACTATCCCGACAATGTCGTCCAGCATTTCGTCCAACAGGCCGCCGCCGGCGGCATCGACCTGTTCCGCGTCTTCGACTGTCTGAACTGGGTCGACAACATGCGTGTCGCCATGGACGCGGTCGGCGCCGAGGGCAAGCTGATCGAAGCGGCGATCTGCTACACCGGCGACATACTCGACCCGGCGCGAGCCAAATACGACCTCAAATACTATGTCGCGCTGACCAGGGAGTTGCAGGCGGCCGGCGCCCATATCATCGCGGTCAAGGACATGGCCGGGCTCTTGAAGCCGACGGCGGCGCGCGCACTGTTCAAGGCGCTGCGCGAGGCGACCGATCTGCCGATCCACTTCCACACGCACGACACGTCAGGCCTGTCGGCGGCGACGGTGCTGGCGGCGGTGGACAGCGGTGTCGACGCCATTGACGCGGCGATGGACTCCTTATCGGGCAACACCTCGCAGCCTTGCCTGGGCTCGATCGTCGAGGCGCTGAAGGGCACCGAGCGAGATCCGGGCCTCGACCCGCAATGGATCAGGAACATCTCGTTCTACTGGGAGGCGGTGCGCAACCAGTATGCAGCCTTCGAGAGCGACCTGAAGGGGCCGGCCTCGGAAGTCTACCTGCACGAAATGCCAGGCGGGCAATTCACCAATCTCAAGGAACAGGCGCGCTCGCTCGGGCTGGAGACGCGCTGGCACGAAGTGGCGCAGACCTATCACGACGTCAATCTGATGTTCGGTGACATCGTCAAGGTGACGCCGTCGTCCAAGGTTGTCGGCGACATGGCGCTGATGATGGTAAGTCAGGACCTGACGGTCGCCGATGTCGAAAATCCAGCCAGGGATATCGCCTTCCCGGATTCGGTCGTGTCGATGCTGCGCGGCGATCTCGGCCAGTCGCCCGGCGGCTGGCCGGAGGCGCTGCAGAAGAAGGTGCTGAAGGGCGGTAAGCCGATCACTGTGCGACCTGGCTCGCTGTTGAAAGCAGCCAATCTCAAGGCCAGCCGCAAGGAGATCGAGGAGAAGCTCGAGCGCAAGCTTAGCGAATTCGAATTCGCCTCGTGGCTGATGTACCCGAAGGTTTTTTCCGACTTTGCCGCAGCCCAGGAAACCTACGGGCCGGTCAGCGTGCTGCCGACGCCGACCTATTTCTACGGCATGAAGCCGGAAGACGAGATCTTTGTCGACATCGAGAAAGGCAAGACTCTGGTGGTGCGCTGCCTGGCCATCGGCGATGTCGACGAGAAAGGCATGGTCACCGTGTTCTTCGAGCTCAACGGCCAGCCGCGCCGGATCAAAGTGCCGGATCGCGCGCATGGTGCTTCCGCCGCCAAGGCGCGGCGCAAGGCCGAGCCGGGTAACGAGGCGCATGTCGGCGCGCCGATGCCGGGCGTGGTCTCGGCACTTGCCGTCGCCGCCGGCCAGGCGGTCAAGGCCGGCGACGTGCTGCTGTCGATCGAGGCGATGAAGATGGAGACGGCATTGCATGCCGAGCGTGACGGCACAATCGCCGAAGTGCTGGTGAAGGCCGGCGACCAGATCGACGCCAAGGATCTGCTGATCGCATTCGGGTAAGGTGCGTTGATATTCAGGTGATGCCGGCCTGCAAACGCCAGCTGCCTGCGCTTCCGGTGCTCACGTACTTAAGTACGCTCCGCTCCGGTTCTCGGCAGCCACCGTTTTCGGCTCGGCCTGACCTGAATCTCAACACACCTTGGGGTGTGCCTAACCCTTCATGCCGCATCGATAACAGCTTGACCGGTCGCCCCCGGTCGGGCATCGAACCGCTGCAAATTCGCCGCGACACGTTCCTGAGTCGCGGCATGGAAAACGACGCGGAGAAAAAAATGGCCGACGACATCACCGAGACCAGCCAGACTGTTGCCGCCGGCCAGCTGCGTGCCTTCATCGAGCGCATCGAGCGGCTCGAAGAAGAGAAGAAGACGATCGCCGACGACATCAAGGAAGTGTTCGCCGAGGCCAAGGGCACCGGCTTCGACACCAAGGCGATGCGGTCGATCATCCGTCTGCGCAAGAAGGACCAGGCCGAGCGGCAGGAGGAGGAAACCATCCTCGACCTCTACAAAGCCGCGCTCGGCATGGTGTAAGGCTGGTAACAGCCCTGGGCGCCGGTTGCGGCACCCTCAATGGGTCGAAGCATGAGCGAATTCGACTTTGGCGTCCGCCGCGCCTCTGAATTCCGCCAACGCGGCTTCTGGACGCTGTTCGCGGAACGGCATCCGGAAGAAAGGGCGCTGATGGCGCGGCGCGGACCCTGGTTCTGGCAGCGCGGGCTGCCCGACTTCGCCTTGGTCCTTTCCATGTATGTCGCGCCGGCGCAGAACCATGTCGGCGTCTTCTTCGGCCGCAACGAGAAGTTCGGTGCCACGCAAGCCTGGTCGCGGTTGAAGCCGTTCCAGCCGGCGATCGAAGGCAGATTGAAACTCAGGCCGGAACAGAGTTGCGAGGGCCTCGGCATCAATTCGATGTGGCGGGTGAACTGCTTTGCCGAGGACAATTGGCCCGCCATGGCCGACTGGCTGGTGACGGAAGCATCGCGTTTCGAGCGCGCCGTTGCCGGGGTTCTGGGCGAGGGTGGCGAAGCCGGTTCGTGAATTCGCGTCGCAGCCGCTTGAGCTAGTTCGGCTTCGGCGTGTCGCGGCCGATCTGGTCGAGATGGTGTTGCAGCGCCAGATGGTCGAGCGCATCCATCGGCAGATTGGTGAACAGCGAGATGCGGTTGTTGAGCATGCGATAGGCATCGGCAAAGGCAAGATGCAGTTCGGCTTCGGTGCCGTCTGCCTTGGCTGGGTCCGGTATCGACCAGAGTGCGGTCATCGGATGACCCGGCCAGATCGGACAGGATTCGTTCGCGGTGCTGTCGCAAAGCGTGAAGATGAAGTGCATCTCCGGCGCGTCGGGCTCGGCGAACTCGTCCCAGCCTTTCGAACGGGCAAAGCTCGTATCGTAGTTGAGGCTTTCGAGCAGTTGCAGTGCGTAGGGATTGACCTTGCCCTTCGGCCGCGAACCGGCGGAAAAGGCCTTGAACCTGCCGACACCAATCCGATTGAGAATGGCTTCGGCCATAATGGATCGCGCCGAATTGGCGTTGCAAAGAAACAGCACGTTGTAGACATTATCGCTCATCTCAAGGCCTCCTTGACAGGCGACTGGATGATGGGGGCGGCAGATTCCGGCAATTTATCTCTGCCAAGATGCCGGCAAGGGCGACGTAGAAAGGTTTCACGACCGTTTGATGACAATCTGTCAAATCATATGCTTGCGTGCCGATGATCGACTTGCGTTGACAGGCTTGCTGCGTTCGACATTTCTGCGGCTGTCGAAAGAGAGAAGGCCGCGCCTATGAGTGCTCCCTTCGAAGGCGAAGGCGGTGAGGCAAGCCGCGCTCTGGGCTTCTTCCGCTCGCGCTGGCAAGGCACGGCCCCGCTCGATCGGCTGTTCTGGCGCGATCTTGTCCTTGTCGGCACGGCGATCAACATCGCAGTGTCGGTGCTGGCGCTGATCCTGCTCGGGCTAAAGCTGCCGCTCGCTCTCGTTCTGGCGGTGCATTTCGCGCCGGTGCCGTACAACTTCTTTCTGACTTTTGCGGTGTGGCGGACCGCCGAGAAATCCCCCAGCATCAAGGCTTCGCTGATGACGCTGGGGGCTGTGCTGTGGCTGATACTGGTGGTGGTGGTCTGACAGGACAGTGCTGCCAAAGTCGAATTCCAGTCAGGCAGCCGGCTCGAATTTCAGCGCGACGCCATTGATGCAATAGCGCAGGCCGGTCGGGGGCGGACCGTCCTCGAAGACGTGGCCGAGATGGCTGCCGCAGCGAGCGCAGTGGCATTCTGTGCGGACCATGCCGTAGCTGCGGTCGACGGTCGTCTCGACCGAACCGGGCACCGGGTCGTTGAAGCTCGGCCAGCCGGTGCCGCTCTCGAATTTCAGCTTGGACTCGAACAAGGGCTGGTCGCAGCCGACACAGGAAAAGGTGCCGGCGCGCTTCTCGTGGAGCAAGGCGCAACTGCCTGGCCGCTCGGTGCCGTGGTTGCGCATCACCGCATATTGCTCTGGCGACAGGCGCGCGCGCCATTCGGCATCGGTGCGGGTGACTGGGTAGGTATGGAAATCCATCTTTTTGCCTCTTAGCTCATGCCGCTATTTGGGTTGCCTTCCCAAGTTCGCCTAAAATAGGCATTCGTTACGGCGTTTGCCCATATTTTCGATGCCGCGAAGAATTCCTCAGGCGATCGCCGCGAGATACCGCGCAACCGACGCTGCAAATGCCGCCTTTGCGTCTCCGATGACGTTCTGGTTCCACCATGCGCCATAGATATGGTCGAACGCGAAAGGCTCCAGCGCGGCCTTGATGCCGAGCACTTTCGCCGCATTGAGCGGGATGTAGTTCGGGTAGCTGTACATGAAGCTGACATGGCGGCGCGTAGGCGTCACCTGCAAGATGTCGCCGGCCAGGATGGCGTCGCCGCCGTCGCGCTTCCAGTGCAGCACCTGGCCGCCGGCAAAGTGGCCGCCGCAACGGATAAGTGTCAGCGAGGGGTTTAGGGCGCGCGTCTCGCCTTCCCAACTGATAACAGCCGGATGCGGCCGCATGATCCACTTGCGATCATCGGCGTGCAGGTAGATCGGCACGCCGCCAAACGCTTCGCTCCACTCGACCATTGCCGAATAATAATGGCAGTGCGAAATGGCGATCGCGGCCAGGCCGCCCCGTCGGTTGATTTCGGCCACCGCCTCGTCATTGACCATCGAGATGCAGTCCCACAGCACATTGCCGTGCGGCGTTTGCGCCAGCAGCGCCCGCTGACCGATGGCGAAGCGCGGCTCGATGCCGAAGGCGAGCACGCCGGCGTCGTCTTTCATCACGATCCGATGCCCGGCAGCGAGTTCCTCCGGCGTGATCCAGGCCTGGCCCTCCCAGCGCACATATTGCCGCTCGTCCTCGCAGATCGGGCAATGGTCCGGCGGCGCGGCTGTTGCCGCGAATTGGACGCCACACTGCAGGCAAAGGAAACAGGTCATAGGCCTTCCTGTCTTGCGTTCCGAAAATCCACTCAGTGCTTCCTTGAAAGCTGTTTCGTCGCGGCTTCGAGCCCGGCGAGCGTCAGCGGAAACATGCGGCCGCCGAAGATATCGCGGATCATGGCGATCGAATGAGTATAGCCCCAGTGTTTCTCATTTTCCGGGTTGAGCCATACCGCGTTTGGCCATTGCTGCAGCAGGCGGTTGAGCCAGACGACGCCGGCTTCCGGATTCCAATGCTCGACCGAGCCGCCGGGATGCGCGATCTCATAGGGGCTCATCGAGGCATCGCCGACGACGATCACCTTGTAGTCCGGGCCATATTTGTGGAGGAGGTCGAAGGTCGGGATCACCTCCGCATGGCGGCGGCGATTGTCCTTCCAAACGCCTTCGTAAAGGCAGTTGTGGAAGTAAAAGTATTCGAGTTGGCGGAATTCGGCACGGGCGGCCGAAAACAACTCTTCGACGCTTTTGATGTGATCGTCCATCGAGCCGCCGACATCGAAGAACATCAGCAGCTTCACGGCATTGCGCCGCTCGGGCCGTGTCTGCACGTCGAGATAGCCATGTTCGGCCGTGGCGTGGATGGTGCCGGGCAGGTCGAACTCCTCCTCGGCGCCTTCGCGCACCCAGCGGCGCAAGCGCTTCAGCGCGATCTTTATATTGCGGGTGCCGAGCTCGACGGTATCGTCGAAATTCCTGAATTCGCGCCTGTCCCAGACTTTCACCGCGCGGCGGTTGCGGCTCTCATGCTGGCCGATGCGAATCCCTTCGGGATTGTAGCCGTAAGCGCCGAAAGGCGAGGTGCCGCCGGTGCCGATCCATTTCGAGCCGCCCTGATGCCGGCCCTTCTGTTCCTCAAGCCGTTTTTTCAGCGTTTCCATCAGCTTTTCGAAACCACCCAGCGCCTCGACCAGCTTTTTTTCTTCATCGGTCAGGTGCTTTTCGGCAAGCCGCCGCAGCCATTCCTCCGGAATGTTCTCGACGTCGACCGCGTTTTCGCCAGTCAGCGCTTCGACGCCTTTGAAGATGTGCGAAAAGACCTGGTCGAAGCGGTCGATGTGGCGCTCGTCCTTCACCAGTGCGGAGCGGGCGAGATAGTAAAAACCCTCGACGTCATAGTCGACCAGCCCCGCCTCCAGCCCTTCCAGCAGCGACAGATATTCCCGAAGCGAGACGGGAACCCGCGCGGCTTTCAGTTCGAGGAAGAAGGGGATGAACATCGTACGACTTTATCTGTGACCTTCGATCTTCTCCCGTGCGGCGCTGGCGATGAAAGCGGAACGCGTGAGGCCGCGTCGGCTCGCTTCGGCATCGATTGCCGCCAAAAGGCCTGCGTCGAGCGACAGATTGGCCCGGACAGGCCGGCCGGAATCGATCAGCACGGGGATCATCACGGCAGATTCGCCGGCAGCGCTATCGATTTCGCCCAGTCGGAGCAGATCTGCCACCGTGCGCGCGGCGGGCAAGGGCAAGTGCTTCGCCATTCGTGCCTCGGCCCATTCGCGAACGGCGGAAGTCGCATCGGCTATCGCCTCCTCGGGACTTGCGCCACCGCCGTGACACCCGGGAAGATCGGGCACCCGCACCCCCCAGACCTCATCTGCGCCGTCAAGAATTCCGACATAGTGCATCATGATTCGTCCCTAAATCCATCCAGCAAGCCGGGCGATCGACCGCGCGACACCCAGAGATTGTTCGCGATGCCGCGGCACGATGATCATGATCTCCGGCCTCTCCGGATGCTCATACTTCTCATGCTTGCCGCCGCCTACGTTCACCCAGCCATCGCGTAAAAGCCTCGTGACGATCTTGCGTTTGTTGGTCTCGATCAGTGGCACGGGCAGTCCTGATCATGCGCAATATATTGCGCAACAGCAGCTATTTCAATCGTCGGCAGCCATCACATCAAATCATACTCGATGAAGCCCGTGCGCCGCGCCACGTAGTCGTAGAGCTTGCGCGCGGTGGTGTTGGTCTCGTGGGTCATCCAGTAGACGTTCTTGACGCCGATCTTGCCGGCTTCCTGCTTCACCGCCTCGATCAGGGCGGCGCCGACGCCTTTGCCGCGCACGTCCGGGTCGGCGAACAGGTCCTGCAGATAGCAGTTGTTTACCTGCGACCAGCAGGAGCGATGATAGAGATAGTGCGTCAGGCCGACCGCCTTGCCGTCGAGGGTGGCGATGAACCCCTTCGGCTCGAACTCACCCGCCGTGAACAGCCGCTTCCAGGTGACGGCGTAGACGTCCTCCGGCAGCTTGGTTTCGTAGAAGGTGAGGTAGGCAGTCCACAGACGCTGCCAGTCGGCATGGTCGGATTGTGCCAGTGGGCGGACGGTGATCTCGGTCATTTCATTTCCCTCTGAGGTCTGCAACCCGATCCATCCCAACAGAATCGGAATCACGACTATCTTTGCCTATCCCGCCGGCAAATTATACTCGCGAAAAGCGGTCGCGAGCATGCGCAGCGCCTCACGTGCCCGCGGCGCCAAAGCATGCGAATGCAAAACGATCTCCGAAGGCGGAATTGGCGGCAGGCCGAGTTTGCGGCCCACCTCGACCAAGCCGGGGGGAACGACACGGTGGGCGAGGGCGGAAATGGCGAAGCCGGCCGATACCGCGATGTTGACGGCCGCGCCGCCACCGCCCACGAAAGCCTCACTCCAGGCGATGCCTGCCCTATCCAGCGCCTCGACCGCCCTCAGGCGGTCTGGGCAATTGCATACGGTGCTCAAAAGGGCCAGGCGCAATGGCGTTCCGGGCCGCCATTCGAAGGCAGGGGCCGCGAACCAGCCATAGTGGGTGCGCGACAGGGCTTCGCCGCGTCGGATGTCATCTTCCTGGTGCACGATCACAGCGTCGAGCTCGCCGCGATCGAAAGCTCCTTCCAGCATGGAGCTGGTGTCGATCCTTATGTTGAGCGCGAGCGACGGATCATGAGCATGAAGCTGGGCTATCAGTGTGGAAAGCTTAGGCCCCGCAACATGATCGACAAAGCCGAGAGCAAGCCGACACGGCGCTGCGGAAAACTCCGCGACGGCGCGTTCATGGGCGGCAAGGAATTCACGGGCCGCGGGAAGGAAAACCGCTCCTCTTGCGGATAGAGCCACACGGCGCGGGGTCCGTTCGATCAAACGCGCGCCGAGCTTTTCTTCGAGCCGGCGCAGCTTGACGCTGATCGTCGCCTGGGTGCTCCCCATCGCGGCAGCCGCCCGGGTGAAACTCTGCAGGTCGGCCACCATGACGAAGGTGCGCACGGCGTCGACATCAAGGCTGGTCATCGCGATCATTCCATTTTGTCATTTCTGAAATAGAAACGCATAGCCTTTTTTCATAGTCAAGGCTCGTCTATGTCATGTCGGCCGCAGTTAAGGGCGCCGCTCGCAGCCCCTGTGAATGCTCCGATGGAAAGTGATCGATATGACGTTTCAAATTGACCGAAACACCGTTGCGCTCGTGGGCGTCTGCCTTGCCTCGCTGCTGTTCGGCCTCGAAATCTCCAGTGTGCCGGTGATCCTTCCGAAACTGGAAAGCGTGCTCGTCGCCGACTTCAAGGATCTGCAATGGATCATGAACGCCTACACCATTGCCTGCACCACGGTGTTGATGGCGACGGGAACATTGGCCGACCGTTTCGGCCGCAAACACGTGATGGTGATCACCACCGTAGCCTTCGGCCTGGCATCTCTGCTGTGCGGCCTCGCACCGACCGCTCCACTTCTGATCGTCGCGCGCTTTCTGCAAGGCCTTGCGGGGGGCGCGATGTTCACCTGCAGTGTGGCGGTGCTGTCCCACCAGTTCCAAGACGGCAGTCAACGCGGCAAGGCCTTCGTTGCCTGGAGTATCGTCTCGGGCATCGGGCTTGGTTTTGGTCCAGCCATTGGCGGATTGATCGTAACGCTGTCGAGCTGGCAGTGGGTGTTCCTCATCCATGTGCCACTCGCCATCCTTGCCTTGGTCTTCATCGGTGCCGGTGTCACCGAATCATTCGATCGAAACGCCCAGAAGCTTGACCGGGCCGGCATCCTCACGCTCTCGTTTGCGGTGTTCGGCCTCTCCTATCTGATCACGCAAGGGGCTGATCTCGGCTCTGGCGCCCGCATCGGCGTGGCAAGCGCGGCCGTGCTGGCTTTCATCGCGTTCCTCGTTGCCGAAAAGATCAACCCCTATCCGATGTTCGATTTCTCGGTGTTCCGCATCCGCCAATTTTCGGGAGCGATCATGGGCGGCATTGGCATGAATTTCAGCTACTGGCCGTTCATCATCTATCTGCCGATCTATTTTTCGGGAGTGCTCGGCTACGACAGCACCACGACCGGTCTGTTGCTGCTCGTCTATACGCTTCCCCTCATGCTGATGTCCTCGATAGCCGAGCGCTTGCGCGCCCGCTTTCAGGCGCGGGTGGCGATCCCGCTTGGCTTGCTGACATTGGGGATCGGCTTCATCGCCATGAGGGTAGGCTCCGGGCTCGAGGGGGCCAACTGGCTGACCATGCTGCCCGGCACGCTGATCGCCGGCATCGGCATCGGCCTGACCAATTCACCGACTACCAACACCACGACCGGCTCAGTGTCGCCGGATCGTGCCGGCATGGCTTCCGGCATCGATATCAGCGCGCGCCTGGTCACGCTCGCCATCAATATCGCGGTGCTGGGCATGCTGTTGACGCAGGGGATTGTTTCTTATCTGCGGGACGCATTTGGCACGACCTTCGACCCGAATGAACTGCGCGCGCTGGCGGAAAAGATCGCCGCCGGAAATCTCGATGGCCTCTCGCAATACTCGCCCAAGCTCGCGACCCTCGATCCGTCGGGCGCCATCGTGCATGCCGCCTTGGTCAACGGTTTTGGCTGGGTCATGCTCTATAGCGGGATCGGCGTTCTTGCCCTTGCCGTCATCAGCTTCATTATCTTCGGCCCCAAAAATGTCGCGCTGCAGGAGGCAAGGGGCCATCATCCCGCTCAGACCGCAGGCGAGGTCCGCTCGTAGCAACGGCCTCCCAGCTCGGCGTCAGAGGCCGAGTTCTTGCGGTCCAGGATGACCGCCTCTCACCCCTGCCGTCTCGCCATGAAGGCCAGTCGCTCGAACAGATGCACGTCCTGTTCGTTCTTCAAAAGCGCACCGTGCAGCTTGGGCAGTGCGTTTTTCGGGTCGGCGCGCAAATCCTCAGGCGCGATGTCATCGGCGACCAAGAGCCTGATCCAGTCGAGTGCCTCGGAGGTCGACGGCTTCTTCTTCAGGCCCGGCACGTCGCGGATCTCGTAGAACTGGGTGAGCGCGGCGCGCACCAGGTTCTGCTTGATGCCGGGATAGTGCACGTCGACGATCCTGTGCAGCGTGTCGACGTCGGGAAAGCGGATATAGTGGAAGAAGCAGCGACGCAGGAAGGCGTCCGGCAGTTCCTTCTCGTTGTTGGAGGTGATGATGACGATCGGCCTGACTTCGGCGCGGATCGTTTCGCCAGTCTCGTAGACGAAGAACTCCATCCTATCGAGTTCCTGCAACAAATCGTTGGGGAATTCGATATCGGCCTTGTCGATCTCGTCGATCAGAAGCACCACCTTATTGGCCGTCGCGAAGGCATCCCACAGCTTGCCGCGCTTGATATAATTCCTGATGTCGTTGAAGCTGATATCGCCGAGCTGGCTGTCGCGCAGCCGCGAGACAGCGTCATACTCGTAGAGGCCCTGCTGCGCCCTTGTCGTCGACTTGACGTGCCATTCGATCAGCTCGAGGCCGAGCGCTGCCGCCACTTGCCTCGCCAGCTCGGTCTTGCCGGTGCCGGGCTCGCCCTTGACCAGCAATGGCCGCTCCAGCGCGATTGCCGCATTGACCGCCACCATCAGGTCCTTGTCGGCGACATAGGCCGCCGTGCCTTCGAAACGCATTCTTGCTCCTCGGTTTTTCATAGCAACCGTAAGGAGACGGTCCAGCCTGTGCAAGGCGCAGCAGCGAGGGCACGGTGAAACCTCATGCCGCGCAGCTCCCAGGCGGGTCTTTGTGACGAATTAAGCCGCGGAGCATGGCCGTCTCTCTGGCGCTTGGCCGATCGCCAGCCTATATTGGTTGTGACGGTCTGCGCTTCCCGGCAGGAGAACATTTTCCCCGGGGCCTTAATGATCCCTAGGGAGCTGTCCCTGGGAAGACCCGTGGGTTTTCTCATACGGCGCCCACCTACTTTGTAGGTTCCCGGGATCGCTCTCTCCACCGGTTGTGTGGATCGTCACTCGACGCAAAAGATCCACTCAAATTCGGTGGATCATGCGGTGGAAAACGTCGCTCCTAAAACTCCAATCAGATCCGACCTTTTCTACCTTGGCCCCATGACCTCTCCAAAAGAACTGAAAAGACATCTCCGCAAGGAAGCACTCGGACGCCGCGACGCGCTCGATCCGTTCTGGCGTGTGGAGGCAGCGCTCGAAATGGCCGAGACGGCGCGGGACAGCATTGCGATAGAGCCTGGCCAGATCGTCTCCGGCTTCTGGCCGATGCGCTCGGAAGTCGACGTCCGGCCGCTGATGTTTGCCTTGCGCGAAAACGGGGCACGGCTTTGCCTGCCTGCCATTCTCGACAAGACCACCATCGTCTTTCGCGAACTGGTGCGTGGGGCGCCGATGGTCGATATGGGGTTCGGCACCGTCGGGCCGCATGAGGAGGCCGAGGTGCTCGATCCCCAGGTGATGCTGGTGCCGCTCGCGGCTTTCGACGCGCGCGGCCACCGCATCGGCTACGGCGCCGGTTATTACGACCGCGCGATCGCGCGGCTGGTCGACAAGGGGCAGCCGCCCCGGCTGATCGGGATTGCTTTCGACTGCCAGGAGGTGGCGCTGGTGCCGGACGAGCCGCACGACATGGTCATCCCGGAAATACTCACCGAGAACGGGTTGCGCCAGTTCGCGCCGAAATTGTAGATAAGTTCCTGGACGCATGGTCTTTTCCGAAAGTCATGCAGCTTTTGTGCTTCGCTGACCTTTGGTTCGGGATCATGTTTAGATGAGACTTCTCTTCCTCGGCGATATGGTCGGCAAGACCGGGCGCACGGCAGTGTGGGAACAACTGCCCGGCCTGATCTCGGATTTCAAACTCGACTTCGTCATCGTCAATGGTGAGAACGCCGCCGGCGGCTTCGGCATCACCGAAGAGATCTTTCGCGAGACGATCTCGGCGGGCGCCGATGTCGTCACCACCGGCAATCATGTCTGGGACCAGCGCGACGCGCTGGTTTTCGCGCCGCGCGAGGAGCGCTTCCTGCGTCCGTCCAATTTCCCCAAGGGCACGCCGGGGCGCGGCTCCGGCGTCTACATCGCCAGGAATGGCGCGCGCGTTCTGGTCACCAACATCATGGGCCGGGTGTTCATGCATCCCGAACTCGACGACCCGTTCCAGGCCGGTGAGCGCGAGCTTGCCGCCTGTCCGCTCGGCGAGCAGGCCGACGCGGTGGTCATCGATTTCCATGCCGAGGCGACGTCTGAAAAAATGTGCTTTGCGCATTTCGTCGACGGCCGTGCCAGCCTCGTCGTCGGCACCCACACGCACCAGCCGACCGGCGACCACCATATCCTCAATGGCGGCACCGGCTATATCTCCGACGCCGGCATGTGCGGCGACTATGATTCCTCGCTCGGCATGGATAAGGAGGAGCCGCTCAACCGGTTTCTGTCGAAGGTGCCGAAAGGACGCTTCGAGGCCGCGACCGGCCCGGCGACATTGTGCGGCGTCGGCGTCGACATTTCGGATCGCAGCGGCCTGACCGAGCGGATTGCGCCGTTTCGTCGCGGACCGCGGCTCGAGGAAACTGCGCCATCTTTCTGGTCGTGACATTGATATCAACGCCTGCGATACCTAACTGCCGGCGACACTGCTCTAGATCGTAAGAGGGGACGACCTCCATGCAGCTCATCGAATTCCTGGCGCCACATTTCGCCTTTGTCTCCGATCCGACCGCGTGGGTCGCGTTGCTGACGCTGATCGTGCTGGAGGTCGTGCTCGGCATCGACAATCTGATCTTCATCTCGATCCTCACCAACAAATTGCCGGAGGCACAAAGGGCCCGCGCCCGACGGCTCGGCATTTCTGCCGCGCTGATCATGCGGCTGGTACTGCTTGCCACCATCTCGATCATCGTCCAGTTGACAGCGCCGGTATTCACCGCTTTCGGCCATGGTTTTTCCTGGCGCGACCTGATCCTGATCGCTGGCGGCCTGTTCCTCGTCTGGAAGGCGACCAAGGAGATCCACCACACGGTCGATCTCGAGGATCACCAGGACACGATGATGGGCCAGACGCTGCAGCTTTCACTGGCCGGCGCGATTTTCCAGATCCTGCTGCTCGACCTCGTCTTCTCGATCGATTCGATCATCACCGCGGTCGGCATGACGGACGAGATTGCCATCATGTATATCGCCGTCATCGTGGCGGTCACCGTGATGATGCTGGCGGCCGGGCCGCTCGCCGACTTCATCGCCAAGAACCCCAGCATCGTCATGCTGGCGCTCAGCTTCCTTCTGATGATCGGCATGACGCTGATCGCCGACGGCATGGGCTTCCATGTGCCCAAGGGCTACATCTACGCCGCCATGGGTTTTTCCGCCCTTGTCGAGGGCCTCAACATGCTGGCGCGACGTCGGAGAAAGGCAAAGGCCGGCGGGCACTGAGTTGTAAGCAGACACCTGCTTCGTGCAGACCTCGGAGGGCCGTACCGCGCATCCAATCAGGCTGTCTTGTCGGGGACGATGTCAGTGCTTCGAGTTACCGTCTCCCAGATGTCGGTCTCCTGCCGCAACGCGTCGAGCCTGCCACGGAATTGGTCCAAAGCGTCGCCCCCGATCAGAAGATGGACAGGAGGATTCTCCGCCTCGACGGCGGCGATGATCGCGCGAGCGCCGCGCGAGGGGTCGCCTGCCTGCTTGCGGTGGCCGGCCAATGTCTCGTCGCGCGATTTGCCAGCGGTGTCGGCATAGTCGTCGATGCGTGTTGCCGATTGTTTGATCGAGGCAGGTCCGCGGAAGTCGGTGCGAAATGCGCCAGGCGCGACCGCCGTGACCCCGATACCCAGCGGCGCCAGCTCCTTGGCTAACGTGTCCGACATCGCCTCGATACCGAACTTCACCATGTGATAGTAGCCAACGCCGGGATAGGTAACCAGGCCACCGATGGAACTGACGCTGACGATATGCCCTCGCCGGCGTGCACGCATCCCAGGCAGCACGGCCTTCACCAGGTTAACCGGGCCGAACAGGTCGGTCTCGAACAAGGTGCGGATGTCCGCATCCTCGCCCTCCTCGATCGCGGCGAGGTAGCCGTAGCCGGCATTGTTGACGAGCACGTCGATGCCACCGAAGCGATCCTCGGCTGCCGCGATCGCCTCATCGATCTGGTGCGCGGCTGTGACATCGAGCTCGACGGCAAGCGCCGCTTTACCGTGCGCGGCCACGAGGTCGGCAATGTCTGCGGTGCTCCGCGCGGTGACGACGACGCGGTAGCCGGCGGTGAGCGCCTGCTCCGCCAGCGCGCGGCCGAGACCTTTGGAGCAGCCCGTGATGAGCCAAACGGCGTCCTTCATGATCATGATCTATCTCCATCCATCCTTTGGTACCATCAGATATGGCGATCAACTCGGCGTTCGATTAGACTGAATTGATTGGAAGGGTCGTTGAACAGGATTACATGATGACGCGCGCCAGCCTGGACGACCTCGCCGCCTTCGCAGCCGTCGCCCGTGCACGAAGCTTCACGCGAGCCGCCGTGACGCTGGCGACATCCACCTCAAATCTCAGTCACACGATCCGCCGGCTTGAGGCGCGGCTCGGTTACCGTCTTCTCCAGCGCAGCAGCCGAAGCGTGTCCGTGACCGAGGCGGGCGAGACGCTGCTGGGGACGCTGGGGCCGGCACTGGAAAGCATCGATGGGGCGCTGGATGCGTTGGACCTGGGGCGAAACCGTGTCTCGGGAACGCTGCGTCTGACAACGACGCGGCAGGCCTATGAGGCGGTGGTCCGGCCCGTGCTGCCGGCTTTCACGACCGCGCATCCGGATGCAACGGTCGAGGTCCTGATCGACTATGGTTACCGTGACATCGTCGCCGACCGGTTCGATGCGGGCATTCGCCTTGGCGAAAAGCTGGAGCGGGACATGATCGCGCTCAAAGTCGGGCCCGAACTCAGCATGGCTATCGTCGCGACACCCGATCACGTCGCGAACTCGGCCCCCATCATCCATCCAAGCGATCTGACGCAACACCGGTGCATAAATTACCGGATGGTCACAGCCGGCACGATCTACGCCTGGGAATTTGAGCGCGACGGACAGGCTCTGGACGTAGGTGTCTCCGGGCCGCTCACATTCAATGAGCCCGAACTGATGCTCGAAGCGGTGCTGGACGGGTTAGGCATCGGGTATCTGCTCACCCATGAGGTTGCGCCTTATGTGAAGGACGGCCGACTTGTCCGGCTGTTATCAGAGTGGACGCCCCCATTCCCAGGCTTCCACCTCTACTACTCGTCGCGGCGACAGATGCGTCCGGTGTTGGCGGCGTTCATACAGGCGGTGCGTGGCCGCATCTGACTAGGTGATACGCGTTAAGGCCAATGAAAAAGCGGCTGCTCACGGATTCAAGTGAGCGACCGGGTGGTCTGACGGTACAGGGCGGCTTTTTATACAGTCTGCTCGTGAACACCCTTCGGGTGGCGGTCGCCGATCAGGCCAAGCGTCAGGCCTTGCTCCAGCCACGCCTTGGCGCCGGCGAGCACCAGCGCAAAGCCATCAGTCGAGCCGATCGCCTGCTTGACCTGCTCGTCGGCACTGCCGGCAAAGCCGAAATTGCGAACTTCGACGAAGGTCGCGCCTTCAGGCATCTCGGTAAAGGTCCAGACCACCGTGGTCGGCGGATCGCTCCATTGCATGACGATCTTTTCGTTCCTGACGAATTCGCTGACCGTGACCGGCGTCGAGACGCCGTACATGCGCCATTCCCAGCGAACCTCCTTGCCGCTGTCCAGCCTGCCGCTGCCATGAGTGAACCAGAATTTCGTCGTGATCGCCGGATCGACGATGGCTTCGAACATTTCTGCGACCGGCCGCCGGATCAGCATGCCGGCTTCGGCGGTCGGTGTCTCACGGATTTCCATATCGTCCTCCTTTCCGAACAGGCCTCCGTCACCAGGCGTCGGGTTCGCGCACCATGTGAACGATGTTGGCCGGATTGGTGATCCAACCGCCACGAAAACCCTCGCCCAGCGCCTCAATGGCGTCGCAGCGCACGATACCGGCCTTGGCGAGATGATCGGCTGCGGCCGGAAAATCGTCAGTGAACAACTCCAGCCAAACCTCTGCCTGGCTCAGCATCGGCGCTTCGTCGATCCATAGGCGATTGGGGCCGAGTTCGAAGCCGATAGCCGGCGCCTTGGCCGTGAACGGCTTCAGGCCGACGACGTCCCGGTAGAAGGCGATCGTGTCCTGGTACTGGTGTGGCGGCACTTTCATGGCGATGTTGATGCCGCCGGTGATTTTCGCAGTCATTCTTTCCTCCGTCTTCTCAGATATTGTCTTCGCTGGCCGGCTCGCCCTTCATCTCGCTGCGGTAATAGCCGTCGCGCAGGTTGATGCCGTATTCGACATAGGCCTTCATGCAGGCCAGCATCTGCGACCAGCCTTCGCAATTGAGGTAGGACTTCTTCAGGCCGACCGCGTCCTCGTGCCAGCCGGTCTCGGCGATGGTGACGAAGGTGCCGCCGTCATCCAGCGGCTCGAAATTCATCTCGATGCGCGTCTTGTAAGCCGGCTTGCCGTCGGCGTCGGTGGCGTCCCAGCGCAGCACGATGCGGCTGTCTTTTTCCACCTGGTCGACCTCGACCGGGACCTTGCCCCACCAGACGACGCCGGCGCCTGCCACCAGCGGCGCGCTGGCGCCGCCGATCGTGGTGAAATAGCCGCTGAGCTTGGTCGGATTGACGACTGCGTCGAAGACCTCGGCGACCGGTTTGCCGATGCGGCCCGAAACTCTGAATCCAAGAGACATATCCACAGCTCCTTCCTTGATCAGGCCGATATTATGTTATAAAAATATAACATGTCAAGCAAAGCGCAGGACGACAATGTTTTCAAGGCGCTGGCGCATCCGCGCCGGCGTGCGCTGCTGGACGAGCTGAAGGACGCGCCGCGGACCACCGGCATGCTGTGCGATGCCTTTCCAGACATGGACCGCTGCACCGTCATGCTGCATCTGAAAGTGCTGGAAGAAGCCGACCTAGTCGTGGCGCGGCGCGAGGGCCGCGAACGCTGGAACCATCTCAACGCGCTGCCGATCAAGCAGATCCACGACCGCTGGATCAGCCAATACGCCACGCACGCGATCAGCATTCTCGACCGGCTGAAATCCGATCTGGAAGAATGAATGGCCGCAGGAATGCAGCTGGCGGGCGCTTTGCGCACCGCGCTTACGGCGCGGCTGGACGAATTGAGCCGATTTATCTATAAGCCGGCCATTCCGAGATAGAGCGCCGTACGTCCATCCGGACGCACCAGGGGCGTTCTGAAATTTTGAATTCGAGCATTTTGGCAAAAGGCGAGGTGACTACCTCGCTGCAGAATGCTCTGCCAAGAAGACGACAGGGGTGCCATGGCTGGCCATTCACAGTTCAAGAACATCATGCACCGCAAGGGCCGCCAGGACGCGGTGCGGTCGAAAATGTTTTCCAAGCTGGCGCGCGAAATAACCGTCGCCGCCAAGAGCGGCACGCCGGATCCGTCGATGAACCCGCGCCTGCGCTTGGCCGTGCAGAACGCCAAGGCGGTGTCGATGCCGAAAGACAATATCCAGCGCGCCATCAACAAGGCATCGATGGGCGACGCCGAGACTTACGAAGCCGTGCGCTACGAAGGCTACGGACCCGGTGGCGTCGCGCTCATCGTCGAGGCGCTGACCGACAACCGCAATCGCTCGGCGTCGAATGTGCGCGCCGCCTTCACCAAGGCCGGCGGGGCGATGGGGGAAACCGGCTCGGTGTCGTTCATGTGGGACCGTGTCGGCGAGATCTTCTATCCGGCGTCAGTCGGCAGCGCCGAGAAGGTCATGGACGCGGCGATCGAGGCCGGCGCCGACGACGTCCAGTCAGACGAGGAAGGCCACACGATCTATTGCGCCTTCGAGAATCTCGGCGAGGTGTCGAAGGCGCTGGAAGGCGCGCTCGGCGAGGCGGAGTCGGTGAAGCCGATCTGGAAGCCGCAGACCAACATTGCGGTCGACGAGGAGCGGGCACAGTCGCTGATGAAGCTGGTCGCGACGCTCGAGGACGATGACGATGTGCAGAGCGTCTACGCCAATTTCGAGGTCGACGACGAGACCATGGCGAAGCTCAGCGCGGCATGAGCGGAACTCAGCCAGACATGAGCGGAGCTCAGTCCGAGATATGAGCGGAGCTCAATCTGACATGACCGAAAAGCCGCTGCCGACCATCCGCATCACCTATTGCACGCAGTGCCAATGGCTGCTGCGGGCCGGCTGGATGGCGCAGGAGCTGCTCTCGACCTTCGGAACGGATCTGGGCGAGGTCACGCTGGTGCCCGGCACCGGCGGCATTTTCACCATTTCCTGCAACGACACGCTGGTCTGGGACCGCAAGCGCGACGGCGGCTTTCCCGATGCCGCAAAGCTCAAGCAGCTGGTTCGCGACGTCATCGATCCGGACCGCGATCTCGGCCATGCCGACCGGAAGGGCCATAAGTCAAAAGACCCCACATCAAAAGACCCTGCCTGACGTAGGGTCTTTTGCGTTTCTACCCCTGCATTCACCGCCATCCCATGATGAAGCAGCCCAGAGCTGCGATGGCGGTGATGGTGCGGACATGGTTCCACATCACCCAGTCCCTGAGATAGGTGGTCCACACGGCGGCGCCGTTGGCGCTTGCCGGATCGACGGCGGCCAGAGCGTTGTTGAGCGGCACGTTGAAAATCATGGTCACGATCAGGTTGCCGACGAGATAGATCAGGGCGCCAGCGAGAAGCCACAACGAACCCGGCTGGTTCCAGCCGAGGATGGCGCCGACGGCGAGGACAAGGCAGATCAGCCCTGTGCCGAAAAGCGCGGTCATGAATATCGGCGTCACCGCGGTGACGTTGATCGAATTCATCGCGGCGATGCCTCCCGCGGCAGGCATGCGGGCGAGGCCCGGCATGACGAAGCTGGAGAAGGCGAAGAAGACACCAGCGACGACGCCGGAGCCGAGCGCGGCGATGAAGGTGAGGGTGGGAAGCAGTTTCATGATCATGTCAGTTGCTCCAGATGCCGGTAGCGGCGGTTTCGGTTACATAGGCGGAAAAATCTTTTGGGGCGCGGCCGAGCACGCGCTGGACGCCGTCAGTCAGCGCCTCGTTGCGGCCGTCGAGCACCTCGATGAACAGCTCGTTGAGCAGCCAGGCGAACTCGGCCGGCAGCTCGTACCCGGCTACCGCTGCGGTGAACTCGGCATGCGAAATCCTGACAAACCGGATGTCGCGACCGCTCGCCTTGCCGATCTCGGCGACCGCGTCGGCGAAGCTCAGCAGCCGTGGCCCGGTCAGCTCGTAAAGCTGGCCGATATGGCTTTGCTTGGTAAGCACCGTCACGGCGGCGTCGGCAATGTCGTCAGCGTCGACGAACGGTTCTCCGACATTGCCGACCGGCAAAGCCACCTCCCCGGCGAGCAGCGGATCGAGCAAAAAACTCTCGCTGAAGTTCTGGGAAAACCAGGCGCAGCGCAGGATCGTCCAGTCGGCGCCTGAGACTTTCAGCATCTCTTCGGCACGTTGCGCTTCCGTTTCGCCGCGCCCCGACAGCAGCACCAGCCGGCGCACACCGCGCTCCACGGCAAGGTTGGCGAAGGCGCCGACCGCTTCGGCCGCACCGGGCACCGCAAGATCAGGATAGTAGCTGATGTAGACGGCGCCGACACCATCAAGCGCAGGTTCCCAGGTCGTGTCGTTTTCCCAGTCGAAGGGCGGCGTGCCCGAGCGCGAGCCGATCCGCACCGGCAGGCCCTGCGCCGCCAGCTTGTCCGCGAGACGACGGCCGGTTTTGCCTGTGCCGCCGAGGATCAAAGTCGGTTTTTTCGCTGTGTCGTTCCTGGTGGTTCTCCTTGCTGAAAACATGAGTTTTCCTCACATTTGCAAAACGTGATAAACCCTCGTATTTTGTGAGTCAAGCCAGTTTGTTGGCCAATTTGTTGGATCATTCGCCAGGAGACAGTGATGGAAGGCTCGACCGTATCGGGTTCACAGGATGGCCAGATCGCGTTGCCGCGCCGGGCGCCAAGCCAACAGCGCAGCCGCGAGCGGGTCGAGCGGATGCTGGCTGCCGCCTCCGCGCTGATCGCCGAGCAAGGCAGCGATGCCATGCGCATGGGCGAAGTGGCGGAACGGGCCGGCGTGTCGATCGGATCGCTCTACCAGTTCTTCCCGGACAAGCGGGCGATCATCTGGGCGCTGGCCGAGCGTTACACCGCCGAAAGCCAGGCCTGCATCTCAGCGGCGCTGGCAGATGTCATCGATGCCGAAGGCCTGCGGCGGGCGTTTTCGGAGCTGGTGGATATCTATTACCGGCTGTTCCTAGCGTCGCCTGTCATGCGCGACATCTGGTCGGGCACGCAGGCCGACAAGGCGCTGCGCGAACTCGAGTTCGCCGACAGCCGGGCCAACGCTGACTTCCTCACCGCCGTGTTGAAGCGGCTGCGGCCTGCCGCCGATCCGCCGGCGTTGGAAACGACGGCATTTCTCATCTGGCAGATGGGCGAGGCCACCATGCGGCTGGCAATCTCGGTCGAGCGGCAAGAAGGCGACGACCTGGTCGCCGCCTACAAGCGCATGGCGCTGCGCGAACTGGTCGGCGAATAGGCCGCATTTCGGCAACAAAAAAACCCGCCACGAGGGCGGGTTTCTTCTATCCGAGAAAGGCCTGCGGCTTAGAGGCCGAAACCTTCGAAACGCTTCTTGAACTTCGACAAGCGGCCGCCGCGATCGAGCAGGGTCTGCTGGCCGCCGGTCCAGGCCGGATGGGTGGTCGGGTCGATGTCGAGGTTCATCGTGTCGCCTTCCTTGCCCCAGGTCGAACGGGTCATGTATTCGGTGCCGTCGGTCATGACGACCTTGATGGTGTGGTAGTCGGGATGGATGTCGGTCTTCATTGTGCTATTCCTGGTTCGCCGGCGCTGACGAGCATAAAGCCTGCGTCGATGCGCCCCTTTTTAAAACTCGAAGCCGCAGCTATTGAGGAGCCACGGCTTCTAAAACGGTCGGCGAGCCTATACATCAGCCGGAATTGAATCACAAGGCCGCGGTAAGCGCATATTGAGGCGCATACCCATAAGAGCCAGAGGAAACGGTCATGGCGCACACTAGCGGCGATGCAGACGAGCGTAGGCGCTCGCTCAAGCCGCTGCGGCGCCTGTTCCCCTACATCACCCGCTACCGGAAAATGGTCATTGGCGCGGTCGTCTCGCTGACCGTCGCGGCGGCGACGACGCTGGCGCTGCCGCTGGCGGTGCGGCGGATGATCGACCACGGCTTTTCCGCTTCCGATTCCAGTTTCATCGCCGAGTATTTTGCCATGCTGGTGGTGATGGCTGCCTTGCTCGCTGCGGCGTCAGCCAGCCGCTACTATTTCGTCATCACGCTCGGCGAGCGCGTCGTCGCCGACATCCGCAGCGATGTGTTCCGCCATGTCACGACGCTGTCGCCATCCTTCTTCGATACCGCCCAGTCGGGCGAGATCGTGTCGCGGCTCGCCGCCGACACGACGCAGGTCAAGTCGGCGGTCGGTGCCACCGCTTCGGTGGCGCTGCGCAACGTCATCCTCGGCCTCGGCGCCGTGGCGATGATGGTCTTCACCAGCCCGAAACTGTCGGGCCTCGTCATCGCCGCCATTCCGGTGATCGTGCTGCCGCTCGTCGCCTTCGGCCGTTCGGTGCGGCGCAAATCCCGGCTGGCGCAGGACACGCTGGCCGACGCCACGGCCTATGCCAGCGAGCAGATCGGCGCGGTGCGCACGCTGCAGGCCTTCACCAACGAGAAGCTCGTCACTGGGCATTTTTCATCTGCCGTGGAAACCGCGTTCGAAGCGGCGCGATCCTCGATCTTTGCCCGCTCCTTCCTCACTTTCTTCGCCATCTTCATGATCTTTTCCTCGGTGGTGGCGGTGCTGTGGTTCGGCTCGCGCGACGTGCTTGACGGCACGCTGTCGCCGGGCACGCTCGGCCAGTTCCTGCTCTATTCGGTGTTCGCCGCCGGCGCCCTCGGCGCGCTGTCAGAAGTGTGGGGCGAGCTTTCTCAGGCGGCGGGTGCTGCCGAACGGCTGACCGAGATCCTGGCCGAGAAGTCCGCGATCCAGGCGCCCGCGCATCCGAAACTGCTGCCGGCGACGGCCAGAGGCGCAATAAGTTTCGACGACGTATCGTTCTCCTACCCCGCTGGGCCCGACCGCGCCGCCGTCCACGGCCTGAGTTTCCAGGTCAAGCCCGGCGAGACGGTGGCGATCGTCGGCCCCTCCGGCGCTGGCAAGAGCACTGTCTTTTCGCTGCTTCTGCGCTTCTATGATCCCGAGACGGGCAAGATCATGATCGACGGCGTTAACGTGCGCGAGGCCGACCCCGTCGCCATACGAGAGCGCATCGCCATCGTGCCGCAGGATGTCACCATTTTCGCGGCCAGCGCACGTGACAACATCGGCTTCGGCCGTCCGGACGCCAGCGACGCCGAGATCGAGGCGGCGGCCAAGGATGCGCTTGCTGACGAATTCATCCTCAAACTTGAGAAAGGCTATGACAGCCAGGTCGGCGAGCGCGGCGTGACGCTGTCCGGCGGCCAGCGCCAGCGCGTGGCGATTGCCCGCGCGATTCTGCGCGATGCGCCGATCCTTCTGCTCGACGAGGCGACCTCGGCACTCGACGCCGAAAGCGAGACGCTGGTGCAGACGGCGCTGGAACGGCTGATGCAGGACCGCACCACGATCGTCATCGCCCACCGGTTGGCGACGGTGCTGAAGGCCGACCGGATCCTGGTCATGGATGGCGGCTGCATTGTCGAGGAAGGCACCCACCAGAGCCTCGTCGCCAAGGGCGGCATCTATGCGCGGCTGGCCAAGCTGCAATTCGAAACCGGGGCGAGTGCTTTCAGAGGTGCTGCCGAGTAAACAGGGGGTATCTGCGCCGCGATTCTACTGCCGCCTCACGCCGCTCCATACCGCTTGCGCAAGTGATCGGTGAAGTGTGCGGCGTTCAGTTTTTCACCTGTCGCCCGTTCGAGCAGCTCCGGCGTCGACCAGCGCGAGCCTTGCGACCAGATCTTTTCGCGACGCCAATTGTTGATGGCGCTGAAGTCTCCCTTGGCGAGATCCTCGTCGGCGGAGGGATGGTCTCTGGTCAGCGCCGCCCATTGCTGCGCCGCCATCATGGCGCCCAATGTGTAGGACGGGAAATAGCCGAAGGCGGCACCCGGCCAGTGCACGTCCTGCATCGGTCCGTCGGCCGGGTTGTCCGATGTCGACAGACCGAGATAGTCGCGCATCTTGGCGTCCCAGGCCTCGGGTAGGTCGGCGGCCTCCAGCCGCCCCGAGACAAGCTCCTGCTCCAGCTCGAAGCGCAGGATGACGTGCAGCGGGTAGGTGACCTGGTCGGCGTCGACGCGGATCAGGCCGCGCTCGACCCGATGCACATGCGGCAGGATGTCGTCGATCGACCAGGCCTCGCCGAGGTGCCTTTCGACCACCGGCAGCGCCCAGCGCCAGAATTCCGGATTGCGACCGATCTGCTTCTCGACGAACAGGCTCTGGCTTTCATGCACGGCCATGCCGCGCGCCTTACCGAGCGGCCAGTGCGCCCACGACTTCGGCAGGTTCTGCTCGTAAAGCGCGTGGCCGGTCTCGTGCAGCACGCCCATCAGCGCCGACAGGAAGTCGGTCGTCTTGTAGCGGGTGGTGATGCGCACGTCGCTCGGCACGCCGCCGCAGAACGGATGATGCGACACCGAAAGCGAGCCGTGCGTCAGGTCGAAGCCGACCGCCGCCATCATGGCGAGGCCAAGCTCGCGCTGCTTTTCGATCGCATAGCTGCCCGAAAGTGGCTTCAGCGGGCGCTTCGTCAGCCGCGCCTCCTGCACGGCCAGTGCCTCCGGTACGAAATCCCTGAGGAAGGTCTTCAACTCGGCGAAGACCGGCGTGATGTCGGCGGCGCGGTTGCCGGGATCATATTGCTCCATCAGCGCGTCATACGGATCGAGGCCGAGCACGTCGGCGCGAAGCGCTGCTTCCTCGCGCACCAGCGCCACGACGCCTTCGAGCGCCGGCAAAAACCCTGCCCAGTCGTTTTTCGCGCGCAGGTCGCGCCAGAGCTGCTCGGAGCGCATGCGCGCCGTCGTTTGGCGCTCGACGAATTCGACCGGCAGGCAGGTCAGGTTGGTGTATTGCCGTCGGAACTCCTTGACCGCTGCCTGCTGTTCCTCGTTCAGCGTTTCCTGCTCGGCCGCCGCGATCCAGTCGGCGATCTCCGGCGCGGTCGCTCTGGCGTGATGCATGCCGGCCAGCGCCGACATCGCTTCGGCGCGCTTTTCGCCGCCGCCGACGGCCATGTGGGTCGCCTCGTCAGCACCGAGAATGGCGAGCGCATGTTCCAGCGCTTCGAGCTTGTGGCCGAGGTCGTCGAGTTTTTGAAAGGACATGGCAGGTTCCGCTGAATTTGAACGGCGGGAAAAGATACCAATGCGCGGGCATTGGCAACCCTGAAGGCCGTTTTGCGACGGGCGCTTTGATCGCGCCATACCTCGACGTGATCTGGCGGTAGCAAGGGGCATCCTGCGGAAGCGAGGACGGCGTGATCAATATCGCCTCGCCGGCCTTTGCGCGTCCCAAAAGGATGCGCGGCGCTGTCATGAAAGAGGCTCCCGCGGGGCAAAAGCCCCGAGGGCGCCGGGCAGTCCATTCCTCGATATGATCAGCCGTTTGGATTTCCGCCATCGGTGTAGTCGCCGATGTTGAAGGCGTTACCAGTGTCGAACAGCAGCGCCTGGTCGACATTATCGAGCCGGCGCAACAACTGCCGGTATTGCGCGCCCGGTATCCTGCCATGGTCTGTCGTAGCCACTCTCTCGGCGGCCTGGCTGATATGGGCCGCCCGCATGTGCAGCCTTTGTGCCTCGGCCGGCGTGATCGTGTTCTCCTGCCTCGCGTCCGCGATGCCCTTGTCCACGCCCTGAACCTGATCGATCAAGCTTGTCACGCGCGGACCGTAGAAAACGGTCGGCGTCGCCTCGTCGAGGGCGCCTTTGTGATGTCCGGCGGCGTAGGCGCCCGCGAACGGAACGGCGATGAGAAATGCGGTGAGGGTTGCAGTCCTGAGAGTCTTGAAAGAGCGCACGGCGGCGTCTCCTTTTATCGGGGAAGACGGCGGCTTGGGCCGCTCCGCCTTCCAGTCGCGGGCCGTCCGGTTCCGTCGCGTCGCGATGAGGGAGGGCATCGCCGGCGGTTCTCGGCCTTGCAACGGAAGCTAGGAGCGGGCCGCAGCAAAGTGTAATTAAAAAAAGATAATCTTTTCAGGCCTTGTTGACCACGAACCGGCGCCCTAGCTGGCGCCGCTCCGCCACAAATCGCCCCCGGACCGATGTCTGGTGTCCCGCATTCCCCACAGCATTCGAGATAAAAGCCTGCCTTCGTTGCGGAAGGGATCATGCGCAAAATCAAAGGATCATGCGCAAGATCAACTGCGGCGCTGTAATGGATGATTTCAGCCCCTTGGATAATTTGGGCCGTAGCCGTTTGGATAATATCCGCCATCGGCGCCGTTGCCGATAAGGAAGGCGCTGCCGGTGGCAGCCCGCAGCTTTTGGCTCACATCATCGAGCTGCGCCAGCAACTGCTGATATTGCGTGACCGGTATCGTTCCATCTCGCGCCGCCCTCTGGGCGGCCCGATCAAGTTGGGTGATCTGCGTGCGCAAGTCACGCGCCTCGCCCGGCTCGAGCTGGTTCGCCTGCATGGCGGCCCGGATACCCGTATCCACGCTCTGGATCTGATTGATCAAAGCTGTCTCACGCGGGCCGGCGTAGGCGCCAGCAAACGGAACGGCGACGAGAAGTGCGGCAAGCGTTGCAGTCCTGAGGCTTTTGGGCCTGAGGGTTTTGGGAGTGAAAGAGCGCATGGTTGCGTCTCCTTTTACTGGGGAAGGCGGCGGTTGGGACGCTCACCTTCCGGCCGTGGGCCGTCCGGTTCCGTCGCGTCGCGATGGGCGGTTCCACCGCCGGCGGTTCTCGGCCCCTTGGTACAACCTAGGAGCGGTTCTCGGCAAAGTGTAATCAAAAAAAGGTAATCTTTTCAGACCTTGACGGTCTGCGCTGGCACGCTAAATCCGCGCGTTCGCCCTGAGCCTGCCCGGTCTGGATCAACGCTCGGTCAGTTTCAGCTCGATGCGGCGGTTCTTGTTGCGCGCGTCTTCGGTGTCGGCGGGGTCGAGCGGCTGGAATTCGCCGAAGCCGGCCGCAACCAGCCGGTTGGCCGGCACGCCGTTCTCGATCAGGAACTTCACCACCGAGGTCGAGCGCGCCGTCGACAATTCCCAATTGTCGCGGTAGCGGCCGGTGCCGGACAGTGGTTTGTCGTCGGTGTGGCCGTCGACGCGCAGCACCCAGTTGATCTCCGGCGGAATCTCCTTCTGCAGGTCGATGATGGCGTCGGCGAGCTTCTTCATCTCGACCTTGCCGGCGTCGTTGATCACTTCGGAGCCTGTCGGGAAAAGCACTTCCGACTGGAAGACGAAGCGGTCGCCGACGATGCGGATGTTCTCGCGATCGGCGAGGATTTCGCGTAAGCGCCCGAAGAAGTCGGACCGATAGCGGTTCAGTTCCTGCACACGTTGCGCCAGTGCGACGTTCAGGCGGCGGCCGAGATCGGCGATCTTGGTGTTGGACTCGCGATCGCGCGTTTCGGACACGTTGAGCGCTTCTTCGAGCGCTCCGATCTGCCTGCGCAGCGCCGCGATCTGCTGGTTGAGGATTTCAACCTGGCTCAGTGCCTGCTGGCTGATCTGGCGCTGGCTGTCGAGTTCGCCCGAAAGTGCCGTGGCGCGCTGGTTGGCCGCGTCGCCGGCACCCGCACCTTGCGCCAGCAATTGCTCGAGCCGGCTCTTTTCCGCCTCCGACGCCGACAGCGACGCCTGCAAATTGGCGAGCGAATCTTCCTTGTCCTGCGTCGTCGAGCGCTCCAGCGCCAGAAGCTGGGTCAGTTCGTTGATCTGCAAATTGAGGCGATTGAGCACCGTGTCCTTGCCGGAGATTTCGCGACCGAGCAGGAACTGCGCCAGCACGAAGACCGTGAGCAGGAACATGATCGCCAGCAGCAACGTCGACAGCGCGTCGACGAAGCCCGGCCAGTAATCGATGCGGCGATCGTTACGCCGGCCCCTGGCGAGAGCCATGCTAATGGACTCCAGGCTTCTTCAGGGCGTCGGCGATCTTCTCCAGCGTGGTGCGCATCGCCTTCTGCTCGTCCGATTGGGCCTCGACCCAGTCGCGCATGATCTGCTGCTCCGAGCGCATGTTCTTGACCAGGCCCGAAATGCCGTCGGCAAGGTTGGCCATGGCGGTGGCGACGCGCGGATTGGCGCCGCCGCCATTCTCCTGCATGTTGCGCAGTTTTTCAGACAGGACGCGGATCTCGTCGGAGGATTCGGTCTTGGCTGGATCGGCGACGACGATGTCGGACGACAGGTCGGTGACCGAGGACAGCCAGTTTTCGAGCTCGGTGTAGAAGCGCGTCTGGGCGCGGCCAGCCTGCAGGTCGAGGAAGCCGAGCACCAGGGAGCCGGACAGGCCGAACAGCGAGGACGAGAAGGCGGTGCCCATGCCGGCCAGCGGCGCGGAAAGCCCCTGCTTCAGCGATTCGAGCACGGCGGCGGCATCGCCGGTGCCGGGATCGAGCGACTCGATGGTTTCGCGGATCGAGCCGATCGTGTTGAGCAGGCCCCAGAAGGTGCCGAGCAGGCCAAGGAACACCAGCAGCCCGACGAGGTAGCGCGAGGTGTCACGGGTCTCGTCAAGGCGGGTGGCGATCGAATCGAGCATGGTGCGCATCGAGCTGGTCGAGAAGGCGATCGTCGACGAGCGGCCGATCATCGCCTTCATCGGCGCCAGCAGCACCGGTTCGGTGGTTTCGGAGCCGGCCCGAAATGAGTTGACCCAGCGCACTTCGCGAAACAGCCGGCCGACCTGCACGAAGGCCAGCAGGATGCCGACGACAAGCACGCCGATGATCAGGCCGTTGAGGCCGGGATTGGTGACGAAGGCGCTCGAGATCTGACGGGTCAGGATGGCGGCGATGAAGGCGACGATCATCAGGAAGATGACCATGGTCAGGAGAAAGACCTGCGGGCTCGACAATTTGTGCGGGTCGTACATCAGAACGTCGGAGCGTTTGCCCATGCCGAAAGATTTGAAAAAAGTCATCCGTGTGCCGTTTCCGATGCCGCCGATCACGTTGAGCGCGACTCTAAACGGAATTATGACGAAATTGAATGGCGTGTGGCAATATTGCCGACCGGATCATTGGCGTTAGAGTCGATTGATGACCAGGCAGTCGACCATGGCTGCCAGATGCAGGCCGGCGCCGGTGACGACAAAGCCGTGCCACAGCGCAGTGTGGAAGCGCAGGCCCTTCCAGGCGAAGAAGATGACGCCGCAGGAATAGACGATCCCGCCGGCAACGATCAGCGCGATCGATGTCGTCGGCAATGTCTGGACGAGCGGCTCGACAAGAACGATGCCGCTCCAGCCGATGGCGAGATAGAAGACGATCGCCAGCCGGTCGAAGCGGCCGGGAAGAAGCACTTTGATGGCGATGCCGATCGCTGCAGCAGCCCAGACCAGGACGATCATCGAGATGGTCAGCGGCGAGCCGTCGAGCTGCGCGAGGAAGGGCGTATAGGTCGCGGCGATCAGCAGGTAGATCGCGGCATGGTCGAAGCGCCGCAATATCCACTTGGCTGGCGACGACACCGGCCACAGATTGTAAGCCATCGACACCGACAGCACGGTGAGCAGCGAAACCACGTAGAAAGCGGCGGCAATGTATTCGCCCGGACCGGTATGGAAGGCGGCCAGCGCCAGCAGCGCCGAGCCGGCGGCAATGGCCAGCACGATGCCGACCGCATGGACGATGCCGTCGGCGATCATTTCGGCGCGCGAATAGTGCCAGCGTCCCATAAAGGGGATTTCGATCTGGGATTCTGGCCCGATGTCCGTCATGAACAATCCTGCATCACCTCTTATCTGGGCGGATGCAGGACAGTATTTCAAGCTTTGGTTGCGGTTTTGCGACTGCGGCGGTTCAGCGCGCCAAGTCCGCTAGAGCCCGATCCGATAGAATCGGGATGGGCTCTATCTTTTTGACCTAGCGCGGCGCCACCGGCTTCCGGACGGTCTTCAACAGCGCCCGCTGAATGATCTCGTTGCCGGCGACGACCGAGCCGCCATCCAGCATGTTCTGCCCGCCGGCGAAGTCGGAGATGAAGCCGCCCGCCTCGCGGATCAGCAGGATGCCGGCGGCAACGTCCCAGGCCGACAGGCCGGTTTCCCAGAACCCGTCCATGCGGCCGGCCGCGACGTAGGCGAGATCGAGCGAGGCGGAGCCGAGGCGTCGCACGCCCGAGACTTCGGCCATCACGTTGCGCAGCTCGACCAGGAAATTGCCGTGCTGGCCGCGGCCGAGATGCGGCACGCCGCAGCCGATCACAGTATCGATCAACTTGGTGCGGCCGGCGACCCGCAGGCGGCGATCATTCATGAAGGCGCCGCCGCCGCGCTCGGCGGTGTAGAGCTCGTCCATCGCCGGATTGTAGACGACACCGGCAACGATCTGGCCCTGGCGCTCCAGCGCGATCGAGATAGCGAACATCGGAATGCCGTGCAGGAAATTGGTGGTGCCGTCGAGCGGGTCGACGATCCAGCGGTGCTGGCCGTCATCGCCTTCGATCAGGCCGCGCTCTTCCATCAGGAAGGCGTAGCCCGGCCGCGCCTTCGACAGCTCGGTGAAGAGGATGTCTTCGGCCTTGCGGTCGGCCTGGCTGACATAGTCGCCTGGGCCCTTCATCGAGACCTGCAGGTTCTGCACTTCGCCGAAATCGCGCGACAGCGAGCGGCCGGCCTTCATGGCGGCCTGGACCATGACATTGAGGATCGCGGAACGCGCCATTGTGCTTCTTCCTGCTGCGCTTCTTCCTGCTGCCGGCGCCTTAGTCGGCGCGGCGCACGTAAGTGATTTCGTTGGTGTCGACGATGATGCGCTCGCCCGAACCGATGAAGGGCGGCACCAGCACGCGGATGCCGTTCTCAAGTATCGCCGGCTTGTAAGACGAGGCCGCGGTCTGGCCCTTCACCACCGGATCGGCCTCGGTGATGGTCAGCGTTACCTGGTCGGGGAGCGAAATGCCGATCGGCCTTTCGTCATAGAGCTGGACCGTCACCATCATGCCGTCCTGCAGGAAGGCGGCGCGGTCGCCGACAAAGTCCTTCTGCAATTCAAGCTGCTCGTAGCTTTCGGTATCCATGAATACCAGCGCTTCGCCCTGCTCGTAGAGGAAGGAAAAGTCCTTCATCTCCAGCCGGATCTGTTCGACGGTTTCGGCGGAGCGGAAACGCTCGTTGAGCTTGGTGCCGTTGATCAGGTTCTTCAGCTCGACCTGGTTATAGGCGCCGCCCTTGCCGGGCTTGACGTGATTGGTCCTGACCGCCACCCAAAGGCCGCCATCATGCTCGATGACGTTGCCGGGACGGATTTCGTTGCCATTGATCTTGGCCATGAGGATGTGATCCGGGATGAGATTTTCGCAATGAAAGCGATTTGGTGCCTCCAAGACCACAAATCTCCGGGAGAGGCAAGGGAGTGGCGGGCGCACAGCCATCCCGTGGCGCTCTACGGCAGGCGGTTGGCCTTCTGCAGTGCCTGCTTCGTCTGGTCGTCGGTCAGGCCCTGCAGAAAATCGTCCATCTGCGGGTCGATGAGCCCGGCACGGCGGGCGACGACGTACCAGGCGCCGGCAAGGATCGGATCCGGATCGGTGCCGATGCCGCCCATGTAAAGCTTGGCGAGGCGGTTCTGGGCGGCGACATTGCCGCCTTCGGCGGCCTGCTTCATCCAGCCGAAGCCGGACTTCAGGTCGCGGGCGCCACCACGTCCTTCGATCATCCAGGCGGCGAGATCGATCTGTGCCGTATCGTAGTTCTGCCGTGCTGCCTGTGCCAGCAGGCCTCGCGCCTGGACATCGTCGCGCGGCTTGCCGCCGACGCCATTGGCATAGACCTGCGCCATCGCATATTGCGCGTCGGCAAGGCCGGTAGCGGCGGCGCGCTGATAGTAGGACACGGCCTTTGCGATGCCGGCATCGCCGGGATCCTGCTGGACCAGCAGCTGCGCGAAATTGAACTGCGCCAGACGATTTCCGGCCTCGGCGGCGGCCTGCATCAGCGCGTAGGCCCCCTTTTCGTCCTTCTTGACGTAGCGGCCGTCGAGCAGCATCAGCGCATACTGGAACTGCGATTCCGGTACGCCCTGCTCGGCGGCAAGCGCGTACCACTTTGCCGCCTCCGCCGCGTTGACCGGCATGCCAAGACCGCGCGACAATATCTCGGCGACTAGCGTCTGCGCCGCCGGATCGCCGTTCTGGGCGCGGGCCAAGGCGAGGTTGTAGGCCGTCTTGTAAAGGCCGCGCTGGAAGGCGCCATAGGCAGAATCCGACGGCTTTGCACCAAAGCGATCCGGATTGATGGCGTCGGCCGACGGCAGCGGGGCCGTGGTGGCAGGCTGCGGCAGCGGCGTGGCGATCGGCTTGTCCGTCTTTGCACCGACGTTGGGCTTGGCTTGCGGCAATGGGACGGTTTCCGCCATGGCGGTCTGCACCGCGAGCGCCACAAGCAAAGCACCGAAAAGGATTGTCCGCGTGGGCACGTCAGTCCTCGAAACGCGGCGCGGCCTCGTCGAGCAGCGTATTGGCGCTGGCGACTGCCATCTTTGGATCGACGCCTTCGGCAAAGATGGCGCTGGACAGCGCCACGAATTCGGCGCCGGTGGCAGCCACCGCTTCCACCGAGGCGATGTCGGACCCGGCCATGACGATACAAGGAATCTGGATCACATCTGCCCACCATTGCCCCAGCGACAGGTTGCGTGGGTGCGGCTCCGGCTTGTTGTCGTAGCCGAAACGGCCGAAGAAGATGTAGTCGGGCCTGAGCTCACCGAGTTCCAGCGCATCGTCGCGGGTCTTGGCGCCGCCGGTGCCGACCATCATTTTTTCCTGAAAACGTTCGATCGTCTCGGCGAGTTCGGCCTTGCCGACCTCGATATGGATGCCGTCGGCCTGAACGCGGCCGGCGATGCGGGTGTCGCCGGCAATGACGACGGCAACGCCTGCCGCTTGCGCCGCCGGCACTATCTGTTCCGCGAAGGCCTGGAAGGAGGCCTCGTCCATGCCGTTCTCGGGCAGGATAAGCGAGGCGACGTCGCCGCCCTCGAACGCCGCAACGATGCGCTCAGCCGACACGCCCGGCGGCGCGATCAGCACGATGCGGCAGCGATTTGGAGGCGTTGCGTCGTTCATTGGTTTTCGATCCCGGTTTTCGCCTATGCCGGGCGAAGATGGTTGCATTGCGGCATAGAGCAAAGTGCCGGCCTTGAACAGGCGGGCGGGGCAGGATCATTGGCGCAGGATTGTCGTCCGGCGACGTTCTTGCCTCACTTGATTGCCTGAGTGCTCCCGGCTGGGTCTTCGATTTCCACAGCGTCCAGCCAAGATTCATGCCGGCGGCGGCGATCAGGATGGCGGCGGCGCCGACGATCTGGGCCGGATGCAGCCGGTGGCCGAAGGCGACGACATCGACCAGGATCGCGACCACGGGGTAGATGAAGGACAGCGACCCCTGCAGATGCGTCGGCAGTTTCTGAATGGCGCCGTACATCAGGATGTACATCAGACCGGTATGGACGACGCCAAGCGTCGCCAGCATGCTCCAGCTCCACGCATCGGCGGGAAGTTGGGGAAAATTGGCGAAGGGTGCCAGCATGACGACGCCGACGCAGACCTGGATCAGGGCGATCAGGTGCGGTGGCGTGCCTTTGAGCTTCTTGGTGACGATGGCGGCGACGGCCCAGAAGAAAGCCGCACCCAGCGCCATCGCGATACCGGTAAAATAATCGGTGCCGACATTACCTGTATTGGGGCCTGCATCGGAGCCGGCATCAGGCGAGCCTTGCACGATCAGCAGCATGCCGGCAAAGGCAATGCCAAGCCAGGCCAGCTTTGTCATGGTCAGCCGCTCTGAGAAGAAGAGCGCGCCAAAGCCGACCAGCATGAAGGGCTGCGTGTTGTAGACAGCCGTGGCGATCGAGATCGAGGCGCGGGAAAACGAGCTGAACAGGAGCAGCCAGTTGACGACGATGGCAGCACCCCCCAGAGCCGCGATCGCCACGATGCGCAGTGACAGCCTGCCGCGCAGCAGCCCCAAGGCAGCGCAGATGATCAGCAGCGTTATCGCGCCGAAGGCACAGCGCCAGAAGACGACGTCCATGATGGGCTGGCCCGACATGACGACGAACCATCCGATCGTGCCCAGGATCGTCATTGCGGCCGTCATTTCGATCGTGCCACGCACCGTGCTGTCCATGAAATACCCCTGAGATCTGTTGAGACTTGATGATCTCACATGGTTCCGGCGCTTTCCATGATTTGCAGAAGGTGTTATCCCTGCTTTGCCTAATTAAGTGAGGCAAATCTCGTTTTCGATTGAGGATCGTAAAATGCTGGACGACCTGGACAAAAAGCTTCTCGACATCCTGATCCGGGATTCACGAACCTCGCTGAAGGAGTTGGCCCAGCAGGTCGGGTTGTCGTCGCCAAGCGTTTCGGAGCGGCTCCGACGTCTCGAGGATCGCGGCGTTATCAGGGCTTTCACCGTCGAGATCGATCCCCAAGCGCTCGGCTACACCTTGCAGGCGATCGTTCGCATCCGGCCCTTGCCGGGCAAGCTGCATATCGTCCAGAAGCTGATCGAGGAGATCCCGGAGTTTGGCGAATGCGACAAGGTGACGGGCGACGATTGCTTTGTTGCCCGGCTGTTCGTGCGCTCGATCGGCGATCTCGACAAGCTCCTCGACCGTATCGCCGACAAGGCCGAAACCAGCACAGCCATCATCAAGGCGCAGCCGATCCGGAGGCGCCCGCCACCGCTCGACATGCCAAACATCTGACAGGCTCCGGTGGCATCGCGTACATATTTTGCGGTCGCGGCGTGACCATTTCTGGTCTATTCCAGAGCCCGACCTTCCCTCCAACTGCTCCCCTCCGATGTCAGGCCTGCTTCTCGATCCGTGGTTCTATGCCGCCGCCATTCCAGCCGTCATCCTGGTCGGTCTGTCCAAGGGCGGCTTTGGCGGTGCGGTCGGCTTCGTCGGCGTGCCGCTGATGGCGCTGGCCATGCCGCCGGTCCAGGCCGCCGCCATCCTGCTGCCCATACTGTGCCTGATGGACATCGTCTCGGTGTGGACATGGTGGCGTGTCTACGACCGCAAGATGCTTGCAGACATGATGCCGGGGGCGGTGATCGGCATCGGCCTCGGTTGGCTGACCGCGGCGCTGGTGACAGCGGAAATGGTGCGGCTGATCGTCGGCGCCGTGGCGATTATCTTCGTGCTTCGCTGGGTCTATCTACAGATGCGGCACGGTGCAAACCACTCAGCCGAGCCCAACCGCGCGGCTGCCGCCTTCTGGGGGACGGTCGCGGGCTTCACCAGCTTCGTCGCCCATGTCGGCGGCCCGCCCTTTCAGGTCTATGCGCTGCCGATCCGGCTCGATCCGAAAGTGCTGTCGGGCACCGCCGCCATCTTCTTTGCCGCCACCAACGCATTGAAGCTCATCCCCTATTTTGCGCTCGGGCAGTTCGACACCACCAACCTGACCGCGTCGGCGGTTCTGGTACCGCTGGCGCCGCTCTCGACCATCGCCGGCGCCTGGCTGGTGCGGCGGATGCGGCCGGAATTGTTCTATCCATTCACCTACGCGACCGTGGCGGTCGTCGCGGTCAAGCTTCTGTGGGACGGGATCACCGGCCTTCTATAGATCGCCGCCCATGGAAGCTGCCGCCGGCAGCTTCACCACAGATTTCAGGCGGCGCTCGGTATCAATCGGCACGTTCCGCCGGGGCGAGAGCAATCCCGGTGGTCAGGACCCAGCGCCATGCCCGCCCAGGATGGTGATATCGTTCAGCGTCGGCTTCAACACCATGTCTCACCGCGCTGTTTTCTGCTATTCTGACCAACGCCGGGGAAGGGTCGGGCGCGATGCGGCATCGTCCAGAAACATTGCCGATGCTAATGCGCCGATGCCGGGGACCCCGGTGGCGGGTCGACCGCCTGAATTCAACCCATTCCCATAACGGGAAAAGGCAAATCGGGGGATACTATGCAAAAGGTAGCACGAAATTTCTTCACGCTGGCCGTCATCTACGCGATGTTCGGGATGGCGCTTGGCCTTGAGATGGCGATCAGCAAAGACCATGCGCAGATGCCGACCCACGCCCACATCATGGTGGCCGGATGGCTGATGTCGGCGGTGTTCGCCTTCTTTTACCATCTGTTTCCGGCAGTCGGGCAAAAGACGCTCGCTACTGTCCATTTCTGGTTGACGGCAATCAGTGGCATCGGCCTGTTGATCGGCCTTTACATCATGCTTGGCGGAAACCCGGCGATCGAGCCACTGGTGGCAACGTCCTCGATGGGCTTTTACGCGGGATTGCTGCTGTTTGCCTACATCGCACTGCCGGTGGTTTGGAAAGCCGAGCGGCTTCCTGAGGCGCAAAAGGCCTGAGCCCAAAGGGTTGAGCCCGGGCCTGAGCATGTGCTGTTACGGCACAGGCGGGCGGCGCTAGATCAAAAAATATCCGCGCCGTTAAGGCTTCATTAAGCTTTACAGGCGTTTACTATGTGCATCCAGTGATCTGGATTCTTACCGAGTGGTTGGAGCCACTTTGTTTGACGCCTCCCTGTTAAACTCCTGAGAGCCGCCTTATCCGCGGCTCTTTTTTTGCCCGCAATCCGGATTGCCCGGGCGTCTGCGCCGCCGTTAACCGTTTGTTAAACATGTGCTTGCCTTCACCCGCTCCGAAGCGCATTTTCAAGCCTCGGTCATATAGGGTGCAGGACGTGACGGCGATGACGCCGATTCGGCCGGCTGTAAGGCAAGTGCAGGGCGTATCGATGAACGAGACTTCGAAGGGAAGCGCGAAAACCATCAAGCTGGCGGAGCGCCGGGTTTTCTCCCAATCCTTCAAGCCGCTCTACCAGGAAGGCATGGGCCTGGTCGAGCAGGCGGCCGAATATCTGGACGGCAAGGGCCGGGCCGAGGCGAAGAAATTGTCCAGGCTGGCGGCGACGCTCTATGCGGCCGAGTCGATGCGACTGACCACAAGGCTGATGCAGGTCGCTTCCTGGCTGCTCTTGCAGCGTGCGGCGAATTCCGGAGAGATGACCCGCGATCAGGTTGCTTCCGAAAAATCTAAGGTGCGTCTCGACACCGCTTCCGCCAACAACGATGCCGCAGGCTGGGTCGAATTGCCCAAGGATTTTCTTGACCTCATCAACCGTTCGCTGCGCCTGCAGGCGCTGGTGCGTCGCATGGACGAGGAAATCTACGGCGGCGCCGTGCCTGACGTGTCGCCATCCGGCCGCCGCGTCAATCCGGTTTCCGACCAGATCACGCTGCTCAACACGGCTTTCGCCCGCGGCTAAGAGACTGTTTGGAAACTCTACAGCGCCGCCCGTCCTTTGGACGCGACGCTGTAGCGCTTTTGATTTTGCGCATGATCCTTTCCGAAATCTTTCCGATTTTCGGGGTCATGCGCGGGCTCACGGACCCAAATGTCCGCTGCGCTCCGGTTCTCGAAACCGCCACCATATGACGCGCCGGAGCGACTTTCGAAACAGTCTCTTAGGGGCTCTCCTGGGGACGTAGCGGACCTGTTTCTGGTTTGTTCACATTTCGCTGGCATCGCTGTCCGCTAGGGGTAGACTTGGCGGATGGGGGAAGCGATTCGCATCATCGGCATCGATCCGGGGCTGAGGCGCACCGGCTGGGGCATCGTCGAGAGCCTCGGCAATTCGCTGCGCTTCGTCGCCTCCGGCACCGTGCGTTCCGACGACAAGGCGGCGCTGGCGACGCGTCTTTGCCAGTTGCATGATGGGCTCGCCGAGATCCTGCATACCGCCATGCCGCACGAGGCGGCGGTCGAGCAGACTTTCGTCAACAAGGATGCGGCAGCGACGCTGAAGCTCGGCCAGGCGCGCGGCATCGCCATGCTTGTGCCGGCGCGGGCAGGCCTGGTCGTTGCCGAATATGCGCCCAACGCCGTCAAGAAGGCGGTGATCGGCGTCGGTCATGGCGACAAGAAGCAGATCCACATGATGGTCAAGGTGCTGATGCCGAAGGCGACTTTCGACACCGACGATGCCGCCGACGCGCTGGCCATTGCCATCTGCCATGCGCATCACCGGCAGAGTGTTGCCTATAGGATGGCGCTCGCCTAGAGCGACGAGCGTCCATTTGGACGCACAAAGCACGTTCTAGCACTTTGAATCTACGCATCGTGCTTTCCGAAAATCGATTCCGATTTCGGAACGATACGATAAGTTTGTTCTTGACTTGTTCTCAGGGTTGGCAGTAAGTAATACCTGAGAGGTATTACCATGCGGGTGACAACCAAAGGACAGGTGACGATCCCGAAAGAGATACGGGATCGCCTGGGCATCGGCCCAGGCTCGGAGGTGGAGTTCTTGCCCACTGACGATGGAGTTCGTGTCGTTGCGGTCAAAAACATTTCCGAAGAGGAGGCTTCCCGTAGCTTCAGCCGGCTGCTCGATCAGATGGCCGGCACGCTGGATCTGGGAGGGATGACGGCAGACGAGTACATCGAGTGGCTGAGGGGTCCACGTGAAGATCTCGACATTGATTGACACAAATGTCCTGATCGACGTTTGGGGTCCTGCCGGACGGGAGACGAAGTGGTCGACGTCGGCGATCACCGCATGCCGGCGCGATGGCGCACTCGTTATCAACACAATCGTCTGGTCCGAACTCGCGCCGCTGATAGCGACGGAAGCCGCACTTCGTAAAGCAGTCGAGACGCTCAAGATGGATCGCGAACTCTTGCCATGGGAAGCGGCGTTCCTTGCCGGCGTCACGCATTCCCGCTATCGCCGCGCAGGGGGGCTCCGCGAACGAACGCTGCCGGATTTCTTTATTGGAGCCCACGCCGTCGTTGCGGGACATCGTCTGCTGACACGCGATGCCGCGCGCTATCGCAGCTACTTCCCGGACCTCGACATCATGTCTCCGGAAACCTATCCATGAGGGCCTTGTATCCATGAGAGCCTTGGCATGATCGGCAAGCTCAAAGGCACGCTCGACGAGATCGACGAGGATTTCTGCATCGTCGATGTGCACGGCGTCGGCTATGTCGCCCACTGCTCGGCGCGCACGCTTGCCGCTTTGCCGGCACCCGGCGAGGCGGTGGTGCTGTTCATCGAGACCTATGTGCGCGAGGACATGCTGCGGCTCTACGGTTTCCAGTCGGTGCTCGAGCGCGAGTGGTTCCGGCTGTTGATGAGCAATGTGCAGGGCGTCGGCGCCAAGGTGGCGCTGGCCATCCTGTCGACGCTGGCGCCGGCCGATCTCGCCAATGCCATCGCATTACGTGATATTGCCATGGTTAGCCGCGCGCCGGGCGTTGGCAAAAAGGTGGCCGAGCGCATCGTCACCGAACTGAAGAATAAGGCGCCGGCCTACGCGGGCACTGCCTCCGGCACCATCGGCCTGAAGCAGGAGCTCGGCGAAGGCGTCGCGCCGGCGCCGATCACCGACGCCGTCTCGGCGCTGGTCAATCTCGGCTATTCGCGCGATACCGCCGCCAATGCGGTGGCGGCAGCGCTGAAAAGCGCCGGTGGGGACGCGGATGCGTCGAAGCTGATCCGCTTCGGGCTGAAGGAACTGGCGCGGTGAGTCTACGCTTGTCCAGCTCCCTGCCCTGTGCAAGGAAGGCGGCATGAGCCTTTCGCCACGCCTCATTGCTCCCGACAAGCGCGGCGAGGATGCCGAGCAGACCTTGCGGCCGCAGACGCTCGGCGAGTTCGTCGGCCAGGCGGCGGTGCGGGCCAATCTCAAAGTGTTCATCGAGGCCGCCAAGGGCCGCAGCGAGGCGCTCGACCACGTGCTGTTCGTCGGCCCGCCCGGCCTCGGCAAGACGACGCTGGCGCAGATCATGGCGCGCGAGCTCGGCGTCAATTTCCGCTCGACCTCCGGTCCGGTCATCGCCAAGGCTGGGGATCTCGCAGCGCTGCTCACCAATCTCGAAGATCGCGACGTGCTGTTCATCGACGAGATCCATCGGCTCAATCCGGCGGTCGAGGAAATCCTCTATCCGGCGATGGAGGATTTCCAGCTCGACCTGATCATCGGCGAAGGGCCGGCGGCGCGCTCGGTCAAGATCGATCTTGCCCGCTTCACCTTGGTCGCCGCAACCACCCGGCTCGGTCTTTTGACCAATCCGCTGCGCGACCGTTTTGGCATTCCGGTTCGTCTCAATTTCTACTCGGTCGAGGAACTGGAGCAGATCGTGCGGCGCGGCGCCCGCATCCTTGCCATGCCGCTCGGCGACGATGGCGCGCTAGAGATCGCGCGGCGGGCGCGCGGCACGCCGCGCATCGCCGGCCGGCTGTTGCGCCGCGTGCGCGATTTTGCCTCCGTCGCCGGCGACGGTCATGTCGATCGCCAGATCGCCGACGAGGCGCTGACGCGGCTCGAGGTCGATGCACTCGGCCTCGACGCGCTCGACCGCCGCTATCTCTCGATGATCGCGCGGAATTTTGGCGGCGGGCCTGTCGGCATCGAGACCATCGCTGCAGGGCTCTCCGAGCCGCGCGATGCCATCGAGGACATCATAGAGCCCTATCTGATCCAGCAGGGTTTTATTCAGCGCACGCCGCGCGGCCGCGTGCTGACCGCCAATGCCTGGCGGCATCTCGGCCTCGACGCGCCGAAGGACCTTGCGCAGCAGCAGATCAGCCTGTTCCAGGAAGAGTAGCGTCCGCGCGGCCCTTCGTTCCTGCGCAAAATCTCCTAATCCCGGTCAGCTTGCCGGCGCATTTGCGGGCTCTAACGCCTCGCGCTGTGGGACCGTCGATCCCACGAACGACGGAGCTGAGCGATGATCACCAGACGTGGCTTCCTGCGCCTCATCGGCGGTTCGTTCTTATCCGCCGTGTCGCTCAGCGCTTATGCGGTTGGCCTGGAGCCGATGTTGCTGACGCATGTAAAGCGCTATTCATTGACGCCGCCAAACTGGCCTGCAGGATTGCGGCTTCGCGTTGTCGCTCTCGCCGATATTCATGCTTGCCGGCCATGGATGACGCCGGAGCGGATCAGGTCGCTTGCCGAACGGGCGAACACCCTGCAGCCGGATCTGATTGTCCTGCTTGGCGACTATGCATCCGGCACGCGCCTGGTGACGGACTGGGTGGATTCCTCTGAATGGGCGCCGGCCTTGTCCGATTTGAAGGCGCCGCTCGGCGTGTGGTCGATCCTCGGCAATCACGACTGGTGGGAGGACCTTTCCGCGCAAAAGGCCGGGTTCGGGCCGACGGTGGCGCGCAGGGCGCTCGAGAGCGCTGGCATCCCGGTCCTGGAAAACGATGCCGTCCGCCTTGAAAAGGACGGGCATGGCTTCTGGGTCGCCGGGCTTGCGGACCAACTTGCGCTGCGGCCGGGCAAAGCCTGGGGCCGCAGCAGATTCAAAGGGCTGGATGACCTGCATGGCACGCTGGCAAAGGTGAGCGACAAGGCTCCCGTTATTCTGCTCGCGCATGAGCCCGACATATTTCCGAAGGTCCCGTCACGGATATCGTTGACCCTTTCGGGCCATACCCATGGCGGACAGGTGCGGCTGCTCGGCTATTCTCCGGTCGTGCCATCCCGCTTCGGCAACCGTTTTGCCTATGGCCATGTCGTGGAGGAGAGCCGCAACCTGATCGTCTCCGGAGGGCTCGGCTTCAGCATCCTGCCGGTGCGTTTTGGGGTGCGCCCAGAGATTCTTTCGATCGAACTGGGTTCAGCTTGAACCGCTTCAATGAAGCGACTTGATCATCTCCATCACATCCGGCTCGGCTTTTTCTCTGTCAAAAGCGTCGACGATGCCGAAGGCGCCGCCATAGCTCCAGGCCGACCAAGAGAAGCCATGAGCTTCGGCGCGCGCGACCATGTCCCTGACATAAGCGGCGCGGTATTTGGCCGGCATCACATAGGCATTGCCGTATTCCTGGAGGATCATGCCGAACTCGCCGAGCGTGATGTTCTGCGGCTTGATGCCGTTGGCCTTTGCCCATGCCTCGACCTTGGTGAACGGCGCATCCATCATCTCGCGCAGCTTCTCATCCGTGTCCATGCTGGCGACCTGCTCGTCGAGATAGGCAAGCAGCCCGCTCTGCCGCGTCCATGGCGCCTCGGCCTTGATCCTTGCTCGGATCGTATCGAGCGTAACATCCAGCTGGGCGCGCGGGACGGCGGTGAGCGGATAGGGCAGGCCGGTCACGTAGGGGATGAAGTCGCCGGCCCAGGTCGCGCCCTGGTGGGTCAGCAGGAACGGCTCATAGGAGTGAAAGGTCCAGATGATGTTATCGTCGGGAATCGCCTTCGGATCGATCTTTGCCAGCGATGCCGCATGGGAATAGCAGGCGCCGGTCAGGATCAGGGTGAGCTTCGTAGCCGACGAGCGCGCCGCCGCGAACAGTTTCTGCTGGCGCTCCGGCCAGAGGCTGGTGCCGTCGGTGTCGCAGTCGACGACCGGCTCATTCATCGGCTCGAAGGCGACTTGGCGCGGATCCTCATCGGCCAGCGTGCGCGCCATCTTGCGCACCATTTCGACATAGGCTTCGAACACTTTCGGGTCGTCCATCACCTCGCCCATGCCGATCTTGCGGCTGCTGCCGCTGGGGATCAGGTGCATGTCGACGATCACTTTCAGTCCGGCGCGATTGATCATGCGCACCGAGTCCCGCACGCTGGCATAGAGCTCGTCGCGCAGCGCCAGCGTCTCGTCCGACAGGAACGGCGACGGATCGACCGGCATGCGCAGGAAATCGAAGCCGGCGCTCTTCAGCGCCTTGAGGTCATCATCGCCAAGGAACTTGCGCCATTCCGGATAGGGCAGGATTGCCTGCCGGTCGCCCCATTTGTCCTCGCTCGGCCAAGTCGTCCATTGGTCGAGATTGAGGCCGCGCTTCACCGAAAAGCTCGCCGCTTGGCCCGGCAGCGCCAGCGCGGTCAGCACAAGCAGCGCCGCCATCAAGGTCTTGATCATCGCCGTCAACAGTGCCATCGGGTTCATGCGCCAAGCTAATGAGTGTCGCCCAAAAGTGTGTAGCGGCTTTGGGACAACGACACGCACGGAAACAACTACCTAAAGCGCGTCGCGCTTTAGGTGCCCGGTCAGGCCCAAAAAGGAAAGCGCGATGGACGATCATGGTGAATCGGCGGCGCTCGGCGCCGGGCTTTCCGGCGCGCTGACGGAATTCGGCCACCGGCTGATGGCGCGGGTCTATTATGCCGACACTGATTTCTCCGGCGTCGTCTATCATGCGCGCTATCTCGAATTCTTCGAGCGTGGCCGTTCCGATTATCTCAGGCTTGCCGGCGTCCATCACACCGAGCTCGCCAACGGCAAGCATGGCGAAAGAATAGTCTGGGTGGTGCGGCGCATGGAGATCGACTTTCGCGGGTCCGCCCGCATGGACGACATCCTGACCATCGAGACGCGCACCGAGGACATTTCGGGCGCCCGCATCTTCATGGCGCAGCAGCTGAAGCGCGGCGGTGAGGTGCTGGTCGAGGCGCGGGTCGAGGCGGCGATCATCGGCGAGAATGGCCGGCCAAGGCGTTTTCCGAAGGAATGGATCGCAGCCTTCATGCCCACAAATCGATAAGTTCAAATCGGCAAATTACCGACGCCGATGCTCCGCTGACGATGGCTGGCGGCTCGCCCAAGGCGCGGCAATGCGCCGCGCTGTACGTCCTAACCCATCCTTAACCATAACGGTTCATGAAGAGAGTGGTGAAGATTGGAGGAATCCAGCGCCTTCCTTTCACCAACATTTGCCCCGAAAAGGCCGCCAACGGTGCATTTTGGGGTTATTCCGGAAGCTTTGCGCGAACGGACCACAAGGGATGCCCATGGGCCAGCCGCCAGCCGTGCCCGGAAAATCTTAAGGACGTAACCATGGAAAATATCGCACTCGCCGAACCGGGCGCGCATTTGTCGATTTGGGCGCTGTTCATGCAAGCCGGCTGGGTGGTCAAGCTGGTCATGATCGGGCTGCTCTGCGCCTCGATCTGGACCTGGGCGATCATCGTCGACAAGCTCGTCGCCTATGGCCGCATGCGGCTCGCGCTCAATCGCTTCGAACAGGTGTTCTGGTCGGGGCAATCGCTGGAAGAGCTTTATCGCACGCTCGCAGATCGCAAGACCACCGGCATGGGCGCCATTTTCGTCGCCGCCATGCGCGAATGGAAGAAGAGCTTCGAGAAGGGCGCGAAATCGCCGCTTGGCCTGCAGAACCGCATCGACAAGGCGATGGACCTAGCGCTGACCCGCGAAATGGAAAAGCTGGAAGGACGGCTTGGCTTTCTCGCCACCACCGGCTCGGCGGCGCCCTTCATCGGCCTGTTCGGTACCGTCATCGGCATCATGACCTCGTTCCAGGCGATCGCCGCATCCAAGAATACCAGCCTGGCGGTGGTCGCACCCGGCATTGCCGAAGCGCTGCTGGCCACCGCCATCGGCCTGCTCGCGGCTATCCCCGCCGTCATCGCCTACAACAAGCTGTCGTCGGACGCGAGCAAGATAGCCGTGCGCATGGAGGGGTTCGCGGACGAGTTCTCCGCCATACTCTCGCGCCAAATCGATGAAAAAGTCGCGCAGAAGACCTGAGGAACAATCATGGGAATGTCTGTAGGCGCGGGTGGTGGTGGACGCGGTGGTCGTGGCCACAGGCGGCGCGGCCGCCATCACGCGATGATATCGGAAATCAACGTCACGCCGATGGTCGACGTGATGCTGGTGCTGCTGATCATCTTCATGGTCGCCGCGCCATTGCTGACGGTTGGCGTGCCGATCGACCTGCCGGACACGCAGGCCAAGGCGATGAACGTCGATACGCAGCCGATCACCGTCTCGATCAATCCGGCCGGCCAGATATACCTCCAGGAGACCGAAATCCCGATCGAGGAGCTGGTGGCGAAACTGCAGGCGATCTCGAAGACTGGCTATGACGAGCGCATCTTCATCCGTGGCGACAAGTCGACAGACTATGGCACGGCCATGAAGGTGATGGCCCGCATCTCGGCCGCGGGCTACAAGAACATCGGCCTGGTTTCGCTGCAGGAACAGGATCAGTAGACGCAAGATGAGGACGGGCCTCACCACATCGGTGATCTTGCATACGGTAGCGTTGGCCTTCGGGCTGTTCACGCTGTCGTCGCCGCCTGCCATGCCCGCGTCCGACGTGGAATCGGTGTCGGTCGACATCGTGCCGATGGAAGCGACCGCGCAGTCTCTGCAAGGCGACAAGAAGGCTGTGATGCACGAGAAGCCGGCGCCGGTGCCGACACAGCGTCCCGACATCGTTCCCGATGCCCAGAAAGTCGGCGAGAACAGCGTCGACACCGACAAGCCGATAACGCCAGAAGCCAAGCCGAACCCGGTCGATCTGGCCGCCGCGCCACCGCCCGCGCCGACGCCGAAAGAGAAGCCGAAGCCGGAGGACGTGCCGAAGCCGAAGGAGCAGCCCAAGCCTGTTCCGGCGACGGAGGTCGCACCGGTCCCGCAGCCGAAGGAAGAGGTGAAGCCGGAGCCGGTCAAGCAGGCGGAGCCTAAGCCGACACCGGCCAAGGAGCCGGCGCCGACGCCGCCGCAGGACAAGACCGCCGCCATCGACCCGCAGCCTGAGGTCAAGCCGGACCTCGTCGCCGAGGCAATAACGAAAGAGCAGCCCACCGAGACGACGCAGCTTCCGGACTCTGCGCCCGCCCCGCAGGCGCGGCCGAAGCCGCAGCCGGCCCAGGCCGAAAGCGCCAAGGCGCCGGAGCGCAAGGACGCCGACAAGCCGGTCAAGGAGGCCTCGTCCAAGCCGAAGTCGGAAGACAAGCAGTTCAACGCCGACGAGATTTCGGCGCTGCTCGACAAGCGGAAACCGTCCGGCGGCGGCGCCAAGCGCTCGACCCAGCAGGCGTCTCTCGGGGGCGACAAGGATCAGGGCCAGAAGCTTTCAAGATCGGAGCAGGGGGCATTGGAGGCCCAGCTTGGCGGCTGCTGGACACTGCCGGCAGGGCTCGAGGGTTCCGAGAATTTCATCGTCGTGGTCCGGTTCAACCTGGATGCCTCCGGCAAGCTGGACGGCCGGCCGTCCGTCGAAAAATCGAGCGGAAACCGCCCGTTCGACGAAAGTGCCGTGCGCGCGGTTCAGAAATGCGATGTGGCCGGCCTGCAGGTTCCCGCAGGCAAACAAGACATCTGGGCCGACGTTCGGGTCACTTTCGATCCGAGAGAGATGCTGGGCCTATAGGCTGGGCGCCCCCAAAATCATTGAAGAGAAGCGAGAAGACATGAAATCCATCCTCAAGCCGCTCCTGATGATCGCAGCGATGGCGCTGGGCATGACTGCCGCCGCCACTTTGCCGGCGCGGGCGCTCGTCGAGCTCAACGTCAACAAAGGCAATGTCGAGCCGCTGCCGATCGCCATCACCGATTTCCAGGGTGGCGATGCGCTGGGCGCGGAGATTTCCGGTATCGTCAGCGCAGACCTGAAACGCTCCGGCCTGTTCGCGCCGATCGACAAGAGCGCCTTCATCGAAAAGATCTCGAACCCGGATGCCACGCCTCGCTTCGAGGACTGGAAGGTGATCAATGCCCAGGCGCTGGTCACCGGCAGCGTCAGCAAGGAGGCCGACGGCCGCGTCCGCGCCCAGTACAGGCTGTGGGACACCTTTGCCGGTCAGCAGATGTCGGGCGAGCAGTTCTTCGCCAACGACGCCAATACAAGGCGCGTCGCCCATATCATTGCCGACGCCATCTATGAGCGGCTGACCGGCGAGAAGGGCTATTTCGACACGCGCGTCGTCTTCATCGACGAATCGGGCGCAAAGAATGCGCGCAAGAAGCGCCTCGCCATCATGGACCAGGACGGCGCCAATGTCCGCTACCTGTCGAACGGCAAGTCGATCGTGCTGACGCCGCGTTTCTCGCCGAACCGGCAGGAAATCACCTACATGTCCTATGAAAGCGGCCAGCCGAAGGTCTATCTGCTGCAGATCGAGACCGGGCAGCGCGAGCTGGTCGGCGACTTTCCCGGCATGACCTTTGCACCGCGCTTCTCGCCCGACGGCCAGAAGGTGATCATGAGCCTGCTGCGCGACGACGGCAATTCCAACATTTTCGCCATGGATTTGAGAAGCCGCTCGACGACCAGGCTCACCAATTCGGCGGCCATTGACACCTCGCCGTCCTATTCGCCTGATGGCAGCAAGGTGGTGTTCACTTCCGACCGCGGCGGCCGCGCGCAGATCTATGTGATGGGCGCCGACGGTTCGGGCCAGACCCGCATCTCCTTCGGCGACGGCGTCTATTCGACGCCGGTGTGGTCGCCGCGCGGCGATCTGATCGCCTTCACCAAGCAGACCGCCGGTGAATTCCAGATCGGCGTCATGCGCATCGACGGTTCGGGTGAGCGCATCCTTTCAACCGGCTTCCAGCAGGAGGGGCCGACCTGGGCGCCCAACGGCCGGGTGCTGATGTTCTTCCGCGATTCAGCCGGCGGTCCGAAACTCGTTTCGGTCGATCTCACCGGCCGCAACGAACAGTCGATCCCGACCGCGAATTTCGCGTCGGATCCAGCCTGGTCGCCGCTGCTCGAGTGAGAGGAATTGGAGAAATGAAGAATTGAAGAATTGAAGAGATGAAGAAAACGGGATTCCTCAACTCTTCAATTCACTCCTTTCCACGTTTCCACGGCTTGGTCGCGTTTTAGCCGCATTTCCGCCTAGGGTCCGCGCACATTGTGGACCCCTTGGGCGGCCCCTGGCAAAACGGCTGCGGACGGCAGCCGAAACCAAATTTTAACCGTGTTTCTTGAACGCCGGTTAACCCAAACGTGGTTACTGGACGATCAACGAAATCACTCGAATTGCGAAGGAGAGGCGGCATGGGCCGTATCGCAGCACTTACCAGAAACCCGGTGATGATCGCGCTGGTGGCGTCGCTCGCCATCGCCGGTTGCGCCTCGAAGAAGACCCCGAACAGCGCCGCCGATCTCGGCCTCAGCGGCGCCGGCGCGGCAACGCCCGGATCGGCCCAGGACTTCACCGTCAACATCGGCGACCGCATCTTCTTCGACACGGATTCGTCCTCGATCCGCGCCGACGCGCAGACGACGCTTTCGCGCCAGGCGCAGTGGCTGAACCAGTATGGGCAGTATGCCATCGTCATCGAAGGCCATGCCGACGAGCGCGGCACGCGCGAATACAATCTGGCGCTCGGTGCCCGCCGTGCCGCCGCCACCCGCGACTTCCTCGTCGCCAGGGGTGTTTCCGGCCAGCGCCTGAAGACCATTTCCTACGGCAAGGAGCGTCCGGTCGCGGTTTGCGACGACATCTCCTGCTGGTCGCAGAACCGCCGCGCCGTCACCACGCTCAGCGGCGCCGGTTCTTGATCGGCAATTCCTGATCGGCAGAAATGCAACACATATGTGCGAAAGGCGGCGACGGCCGCCTTTTTCATGTCCGGCACCCGGATATGAGACTTGAAACAAAATTTGGCCGAAGTCCTGCGTCCTGCTAAGAGCCAAGGCGCCTGACGGTCCCACTCCGATCGGAAGGCATGCAACAGGCAAACAATTTCACGGCGAGAGGCACATGCATTTCAGATCGGTCTTGAGCGGCACGCTTGCGCTGCTGCTCGTATCAAGCGTCGCCGCACTTGCTGCCGGTACCGGGGCAAGCGGCAACGAGCAACAACCGTCGAAAGGCGGTTTTTCCTTCCACCTGCCGACGCTCGGCATTTTCGGTGAAAAGAAAAAGCCGGATCAGGTTCAGTTCGCACAGGATGGCACCGGCACTACCGCACTGCAGGAGCAGCTCCGGCAAATGAACGGCAAGATCGAGGAGCTCAACTTCCAGGTCCTGCAGATGCAGGAGCAGATCCGCAAGCAGCAGGAAGACAACGAGTTCCGCTTCCAGCAGCTGGAAGGCGGTTCGCAAGGCGCGCCGCAACCAGCGGAGCAGAAAAAGTCGGACGCCACCACCAACACCGACAGCAGCGTCGCCGAGGCTCCGGCGACGCATGCGCCGGCCGATACGGGCACACCGCCCGCCGGCGCCCAGGGCGAGGATGTCATCGTCGAATCGCCGACTGGCGAACCCGGCAGGGTGATCCCGGGCACGCCTCCGAAGACGTTCGGCACCATCACCGTCGACAAGAACGGCAATGTGGTCGACGCCGACGGCAACACGCAGGCACATGCACCGGCGCAGAACACCGCCCCAGCCACTAACGATCAAGCCGGCACGCAGGCTGGCAAGTCCGACAATACGGTGGTTGCGGCGCTGCCTGCCACCGACGACCCGGAGGAACTTTACCGCAACTCCTACCAGTTCATCTTGTCGGGCGACTACAGCACTGCCGAACAGGGCTTTCGCGACCACATCGCCCGCTTCCCCAAGGACGCCAAGGCGGCGGACGCGCATTACTGGCTGGGTGAGTCACTGCTCGGCCAGCAGAAATACCGCGACGCGGCCGAGACTTTCCTCACCGCCAGCAAGGACTATCCGAAGGCCAAGAAGGCTCCCGACATGCTGCTGAAGCTCGGCGTGTCGCTGGTTGGATTGAACCAGCGCGACGTGGCCTGCGCCACTTTCGGCGAGATCGGCAAGCGCTATCCCAACGTTTCCGGCGCGCTTAGGGAACGCGTCAAGCAGGAAAGGGCGCTCGCGGCGTGCTAGTTTTTTCTTGCATGTCGTTGCCCCGGACCCACTTTTGGGCGACATGTATTGATGCTCGAAACCGAGCCTGACCTTTCGGTTTTTTCGCGGATCGACTTTACCAACGGCGCTGTTGCGGCCGTGTCCGGCGGCAGCGACTCCACCGCCCTTCTCCTTCTCATCAAAGATCACCTCGACCGCAGCGCGCCCGCAACGAAATTGCTGGCTGTGACGATCGATCACAATCTGCGGCCGGGCTCGGCGGCAGAAGCGCAAGCCGTGGCCAGGCTTTGCGCCGCGCGCGGCATTGCCCACCGCATTCTGGTCTGGTCCGGGCGCAAGCCGTCGACCGGCCTGCCGGCTGCCGCGCGAGAGGCCCGCTACCGGCTGCTGGCCGAGGCAGCGCAGGCGGAGGGCATCGGCCTGATCCTGACCGGCCACACTGCCGACGACCAGGCCGAGACCGTGCTGATGCGGCACGCGCGCCAAGAGGGGCCGCGAGAGGCAGGGCGAGGCCTTGCCGGCATGGCGCCCGCAACCCTTTACGACTGGCGGATCTGGATCGCTCGGCCGCTTCTCGGCACGCGGCGTGCGGCGCTGCGCGAAGTCCTGCGACGCGCGAACGTCGGCTGGGCCGAAGACCCGACCAATGACGACGAGGCTTTCGAGCGCCCGCGCATCCGCGCAGCGCTTGCCGACGACAATGGCGCGCAGCGCGTGGCAGATGCGGTGGCGCTGGCCGCGCGGGCTGCGGTGGAGCGCGAACAGCTTGGCCATCGCGCGGCCGCGTTGATCCGTGGCTTTGCCAGCAGGCCGGCTGATGGCCTTATCCGTCTCGATCCGGGGTTTGCGACGGCCGGCGACGAGCCGGCGGCCGTCTACGCGCTGCGTATCCTGCTGGCGACTGTCGGCGGCGTCGCCTTTCTGCCCGACCAGGCGCGCAGCGAGGCGCTGCTCGACCGGCTGAGGGCCGCGCCATTTTGCGCCACATTGTCGCGGACGGTGGTCGATGCACGGCGTGCCGGCATTTTCCTGCGTCGCGAAACCCGCAACTTGCCGCCCGCTGCTCCTGCCGTGGACGATGCTCTCTGGGACGGCCGCCGGAGGATCACATTGGGCGACGAGCCAGGTGCATTTTTGATCGCGCCGCTCGGCGCGGCTCGTGCCGCAAAACGGGAAATTGCCGAAGACGGCACGCCGCCAAGCCTTGTCCGCGCGGCCCTGGCGGCCGAGCCGGCGTTGTGGCGCTCAAGTGGACCTCTTGGCGAAAGCCTTAGTCCGGTGCAGGACAGCCCGGCCTTGCCACGAATGGCGGCATGCCCGGTCGTCGCACCTTTTGCCCGCTTCCTGCCGTCCTTCGACCTGGCGCCGGCCGGAACTGTCGCCACGCTGATCGGCGCGCCGCTCCTCCCTGCCACGCCTTTCAGCGGCCACACTGCCGGTTGATGATGGGCGAAAGCTTAACCGCGACATGCTGTTCTGCTTGGCAAGGGAGGACGCCATCCCTATGTTAGACCCAAGTTTCCTCTCACGACGCGTGTCCGCCAGCGGACGCCAACGGGACAATTGATGAATCCGAATTATCGCAATCTCGCGCTCTGGGCGATCATAGCGGTCCTGCTCATCGCTCTCTTCAATCTGTTCCAGACGCCGCAGACGCGCGGAGCGGCGAGCGACGTCCCCTATTCGCAGTTCCTGCAGGATGTCGCGGCCGGCCGGGTCAAGACGGTGACCATCGCGGGTGCCCGCATTTCCGGTACCTATACCGACACCTCTACCGGCTTCCAGACCTATTCGCCTGGAGATCCGTCGCTGGTTTCGAGGCTGCAGGACAAGAACGTCACCATCAATGCGCGCCCTGAATCAGACGGTTCCAATTCGCTGTTCGGCTATCTCATCTCCTGGCTGCCGATGATCCTCATCCTTGGTGTCTGGATATTCTTCATGCGCCAGATGCAGTCTGGCTCCGGCCGCGCCATGGGCTTCGGCAAGTCGAAGGCCAAGCTTTTGACCGAAGCGCATGGCCGCGTCACCTTCCAGGATGTCGCCGGCGTCGACGAAGCCAAGCAGGATCTGGAGGAGATCGTCGAATTCCTGCGTGATCCGCAGAAGTTCCAGCGGCTTGGGGGCAAGATTCCGCGCGGCGTGCTGCTCGTCGGCCCTCCCGGAACCGGCAAGACGCTGCTCGCCCGTTCGGTCGCCGGTGAAGCCAACGTGCCGTTCTTCACCATTTCCGGCTCGGATTTCGTCGAGATGTTCGTCGGCGTCGGCGCGAGCCGCGTCCGCGACATGTTCGACCAGGCCAAGAAGAATGCGCCCTGCATCATCTTCATCGACGAAATCGACGCGGTCGGCCGCCATCGCGGCGCCGGCCTCGGCGGCGGCAATGACGAACGCGAGCAGACGCTGAACCAGTTGCTGGTCGAAATGGACGGCTTCGAATCCAACGAAAGCATCATCCTGATCGCCGCCACCAACCGGCCGGACGTGCTCGACCCGGCGCTGCTCAGGCCCGGCCGTTTCGACCGCCAGGTTGTGGTGCCGAACCCCGACATCGTTGGCCGCGAGAAGATCCTGAAGGTGCATGTGCGCAACGTGCCGCTGGCACCCAATGTGGACCTCAAGGTGATCGCACGCGGCACGCCAGGCTTTTCCGGCGCCGACCTGATGAACCTCGTCAACGAATCCGCGCTGATGGCGGCGCGGCGCAACAAGCGCCTTGTCACCATGGCCGAGTTCGAGGACGCCAAGGACAAGATCATGATGGGTGCCGAGCGCCGCTCGTCGGCCATGACCCAGGCCGAGAAGGAACTCACCGCCTATCACGAGGCCGGCCACGCCATCCTGGCGCTGAACGTGCCGTCGGCCGATCCGCTACACAAGGCGACCATCATCCCGCGCGGCCGGGCGCTTGGCATGGTCATGCAGTTGCCGGAAGGCGACCGCTATTCGATGAGCTACAAATACATGATCTCGCGCCTCGCCATCATGATGGGTGGCCGCGTCGCCGAGGAGTTCAAGTTCGGCAAGGAGAACATCACCTCGGGCGCCTCCTCGGACATCGAGCAGGCAACCAAGCTGGCGCGCGCCATGGTCACGCGCTGGGGCTTCTCCGACAAGCTCGGCCACGTCGCCTATGGCGACAACCAGGAGGAAGTGTTCCTCGGCCATTCGGTGGCGCGCACGCAGAACGTCTCGGAAGAGACGGCGCAGATCATCGACGCCGAAGTGCGCCGGCTGATCGACGAGGCCTATTCGACGGCGAAATCCATCCTGACCAAGAAGAAGAAGGAATGGATCGCGCTGGCGCAGGGGCTGTTGGAATACGAGACGCTGTCGGGCGAGGAGATCAAGCAGTTGATCGCCGGCCACAAGCCCGCCCGCGATCTCGGCGACGACACGCCGCCGAGCCGCGGCTCGGCCGTGCCGAAGTCCGGCAGCCGCCGCAAGAAGGGTCCGGAGCCCGAAGGCGGCATGGAGCCTCAGCCGTCAAGCTAAGGGCCACTCAAGAGGTTGATTTCGAAAACGCCGCGGCTTGGACCGCGGCGTTTTGGCCTGCAGAGGCTTGCGCGGTCGGTTGAAGTCCGTCGGTCGCAACATAGCTCTCCAACCGCGTTGGGGACGATCATCGCAGATGTCAGCGCCGCCCCTCATCGCCCTGCCGGGCACTTCTCCCCGTAGTGACGGGGAGAAGTGGCTGGCCGTAGCTTTGTCGCACTTTTTGCAACGTTGGTGATTGGCGAAACCGTCAATGATGGCGTCCTTCGCCCCGTTTACGGGGAGAAGATGCCGGCAGGCAGATGAGGGGCGGCGCAGACGTTCGCAAAAGCTGCGCCAGCCTAGCAAGCGGGCCAGTCGCTCCAATCAACCTGCTTGAACATACCCGGGCAACAAAAAAGGCCCGCGAACCTTGCGGTTCGCGGGCCTTTCGTCTTTCAAATGCTGCTATCTATCAGCTCTTCAGCGCGGCATTGCACAGGCTGTAGAAGCCGCCGCCCTTCTGGATCCACTTGAGGCCGCCCAGCGCGTTGGCGTCCTTGTTGGCGTAGTACTGATCGAGGCAGGTATGCATACGGCCTTTGGCCGGGGTCTCGGTGCTATATTTCTGGGAGATCGCCTTCGGAAACTTCACACCTTGGGGAGCGGTGACGGTCGGTGTTTCCGGGTCGCTGGTGTAGCTCGCCTCATCGGCAGCCGGCACGGTGTCGTCGTCGGATGCACCAGTACCGCACTGGCTCTTGCGGAAGTCGTTCCACTTCATGCCGTTCAGCGTGTTGCCGGTCTTGGCCGCCTGATACTTGGCGCTGCAGTCCGCCATGCTGAGGCCTTTGCCGGCGTCAGCAGTTGCCGCTGCCTTGGTCGTCGCTGCGGCCGGTTCTACCGTAGCGCTGGCGCCGGCGGCACATGCGCTCTTGCGGAAGTCGTTCCACTTCATGCCGTTCAGCGTGCCGGCAGCCTTTGCAGCCTGGTATTTGGTGCTGCATTCTTTCGCCGTCAGGCCCGGTGCCGAGTCATCAGTGGCCGCTGCCGTCGCAGCCGGTGCTGCCGCGGCCGGTGCTGCCGCAGCGGTAGCGCCGGCGGTGCATTCAGTCTTGCGATACTGGTTCCAGGTCAGGCCGTTCAGTGTGCCGGCGGCCTTGTCTGCCTGATACTTGGTGCTGCACTCTTTCGCCGTCAGGCCCGGCGCGACGTCATCGCCAGTGGCTGCTGCCGCCTTGGTCGTCGGCTTGGCGGGTTTTGCCGTGGCGCTGGCGTCGGTGCCGCATTCGGCCTTGCGGAACTGGTTCCAGTTCTGCCCGCCAAGTGTTCCGGCGTCCTTGGCCGCGTTATACTTGGTGCTGCACTCGGCCATGGTCAGCGCATTGGCAGGCGCCGCCAGGAACAAGGTCACGACGGCAAGACCCGTCAAAGTGGCAAGTCGATGGATGAGCATGCATTTTCTCCCTACAGCGGTTCATGATATGTCCCAGCAAATCAATAGCGCTCAACGGCTGGTTGCGCCAGATGCCAAGTAGCGTAAAAAGTGCCGGAAAGTGTATTCTTTCCGATAAGGTGATGAAATCGTTGCCGGGCGCTGTCTCGCAGCCAAGTTTTTCCGGGTGCATTTGCACGGAGAGCGCGTATATAGCGGTTCGCAGTCAGGAGACTGCCTCGCATGACAGCCAGTCGAACCGGCTGGTGCGGCGGATCCTGAATTCACCTCGGTCTGGAGCAGAACGACGCGCGGATTCCGAATTCAAAGCCATACTGACACACATCAAGAATCCAGATGCGGTTTGAGTTGAAGTTCCTGAACGCTGCTGCCGCAATCAGAGCAGGGAACTTGAAAATCAATACAGTGGCGTGACACAAAACACACAAAACAACAATTTTCTAAGGATTGGAGGCATATAATCATGCATTGTGATGATAGGGCTCGGGCCAATTTGTGGCATGACGTGCCGGGAAAGAACCATCGGGAAGCTGACTAGCATGGCAGGAAGTTATTTCGGCACGGACGGCATTCGCGGGCGCGCCAACAGGTTTCCAATGACGGCGGAGATCGCCATGAGGGTCGGCATGGCCGCTGGCCTTTCGTTCCAGCGCGGCAATCATCGCCACCGCGTCGTGCTCGGCAAGGACACCAGACTTTCCGGCTACATGATCGAGAATGCGATGGTGTCGGGCCTCTGCGCCGCCGGCATGGACGTGTTCCTGCTCGGCCCGATTCCGACGCCCGCAGTCGCCATGCTGGTGCGCTCGTTGCGCGCCGACATCGGCGTGATGATCTCGGCCTCGCACAATCCTTACTATGACAACGGCATCAAGCTGTTCGGCCCGGATGGCTACAAGCTCTCCGACGAGATCGAGGAGCGTATCGAGGGGATGCTCGACGAGGATATCGAGCTGGCGCTCGCCGATTCGGACGGGCTCGGCCGCGCCAAGCGCGTCGACGGCGTCCATGACCGCTATATCGAATTCGCCAAACGCACGCTGCCGCGATCGATGTCGCTTTCCGGCCTCCGCATCGTCGTCGATTGCGCCAATGGCGCTGCCTACAAGGTGGCGCCCGAGGCGCTGTGGGAACTCGGCGCCGAGGTCGTCGCCATCAATGTCGAGCCCAACGGCTTCAACATCAACAAGGAGTGCGGCTCGACCCATCCGGCCGGCCTGCAGAAGAAGGTGCACGAAGTGCGCGCCGATATCGGCATCGCGCTCGACGGCGACGCTGACCGCGTCGTCATCGTCGACGAGAATGGCGCGATCGTCGATGGCGATCAGATCATGGCGCTGATCGCCGAGTCCTGGCATCAGAGCGGACGGCTGGCCGGCGGCGGCGTCGTCTCGACGGTGATGTCCAATCTCGGCCTTGAACGCTTCCTCGGCGACATGAACCTGCAGTTGCACCGCACCAAGGTCGGCGACCGCTATGTCGTCGAGCACATGCGTGCGCACGGCCTGAATGTCGGCGGCGAGCAGTCTGGCCACATCGTGCTGTCCGATTTTTCCACGACCGGCGACGGCCTCGTCTCGGCGCTCCAGGTGCTCGCCTGCATCAAGCGGCAGAACCGGCCGGTCAGCGAGCTGTCGAAGAAGTTCGAGCCGGTGCCGCAGCTTCTGAAGAACGTCCACATTTCCGGCGGCAAGCCGCTCGAGGAAGCCCCGGTCAAGGCGGCGATCGAAGATGCACGCCACCGCCTGGGCAAGGCCGGTCGCCTGGTCATCCGGCCATCCGGCACGGAGCCGCTCATCCGCGTCATGGCGGAAGGCGACGACCAGCAACTGGTCGAGGCCGTCGTCAACGACATCGTCGAGATCATCTCGGAAACGCGCAGCGCCGCCTGATCCTGCAGCTTTGCTGGTCTGAAAAGCCCGCCTTCCGGCGGGCTTTTCGTTGAGCCATGGCCGCAAGCTTTCTCGAATTCTAAAGATTCGTGGTTAAGCAACACGGTTAAACGCCTTTTAACTTTTCCAATTCATTATCCACGACTGAAGCCAATCACATTCGGACGCGTTCGCTGTGCCGAGGGTTCTCAGGGGTGACAAGCATGTTCAATACAGCAAAAATGGCGCTATTTGCCGCGCTGTTCGCGGGCGTAGCCGGACCAGTGTTCGCCGCCGACTTCGTCGAGCCGCCCGTGATCGAGCCGGCTCCGCCGCCGGCCGTCTACGAGCAGCCGGCCGAATACGGCGGCTGGTACATTCGCGGCGACATCGACTATCATTGGTCGAAGTTTCGCGGCGCCGACTACATCACCTACGGGCCGGATCCAGGCACCGGCCGCTTTGACAGCGGCAAGCTGGAGAGCGCCTTCTCGGCCGGCGCCGGCGTCGGTTACCAGATGAACCAGCATTTTCGCACCGACCTGACCGCGGACTGGATGAGCAAATCCGATTTCCGCGGCTCGACCAGCGGCTTCTGCGGCATCAACCCCTGCACTTCGACCGACACGTCGTCTTATACGGCGCTGCTGCTCCTGGCCAATGCCTATGTCGATATCGGCACCTGGCACGGCATCACGCCTTATGTCGGCGCCGGCATCGGCGGCGCCTGGGTCAAGTGGGACAAGCTGCACAACACCATTGACGACGATACGTTTGAGCATAGCGGCGGCAAGGGCTGGCGCTTTGCCTATGCGGCGATGGCGGGCGCCTCCTACTGCCTGACCGATCGCGTCAAGCTCGATCTCGGTTACCGCTTCAGCCATATCGAAGGCGGCAAGATGTTCGACTTCGCCAGCGATGTCGGTCCCGGACATGACAAGGGCATCAATGTGCACGAAGTGCGCGGCGGTCTGCGCTATCAGTTCGGCAACTCCGGCTGCGCCCAGCCGGAACCGATCGCCTATGAACCCGAACCGGTCTACACCAAGTAATCGCTTCGACAGCAGGTTTACGGACCGCCCGGCAAAGCCGGGCGGTTTTCTTTTGTGTCGGGAAGCTCATCAAAATCAATTCGCTAACGTCCTGTTATCCTTAACCGCCACTTAACCACTATGGTTAACAATGCTCTCAAACGGCGCTTGCGATTGCGATGGCGCCACCTTCGGGAGCCGGGATGATCATGACAGTCAAATCGCGCATAGCGCTGGCGCTTGCAGCAATCGCTCTGACGCCGCTGTCGCAGGCACTCGGCGCCGACTACGACCCACCGATCTATGTCGATCAGGCACCGGACTACGTTCCGGTCGAAGTCGGTTCGGGATGGTATCTGCGCGGCGATGTCGCTTATTTACCGGAAGAGAGCTTCGAAAATGAGGATTTCGCCTTCACGCCGGCGAGCTTCAGCGACAAAGAAGATCCGATCTTTGCCAGCATCGGCTTCGGTTACCATTTCAACGACTATCTGCGTGCCGACCTCAATCTCGGCTATCTGCCCGGCAACGAGATTGGCGTCGGCTATGACGATTCAGCGATTGCGGCAGAGGCGACCGTGGCATCAGCATCCCTGGAGAACTACGCCTTTTCGGGCATGCTCAATGGCTATGTCGAACTTGGCACCTATGTCGGGATCACGCCCTATCTCGGCGCGGGTATCGGCGTCGTCCAGAGCAAGCGCAAGCTTTCGGCGAGCTATTTCACCGACAATGATGACCCCGCCGATGATTTCGTTCTGCAGGACAACAAGACCCAGTATTCCCTTGCCTATACGCTGAATGCGGGCCTTGCCTATCGAGTGTCCAAGAATGTCTCCGTTGATCTGGGCTATCAGTATTTTTCCGCGCCCGACGCCGAATATGCCACCGCAGAGGATCTGGATTCGTATCCGATCCGCAAAGGGATCAGCAATCATCAGGTCAAGATCGGGTTGCGTTACGACCTCTGGTAGGAGCCGCGCAGGCGACAATCAAGACGGCGGATCTTCGGGTTCGCCGTTCGTGTTCTTAGGCCATGACATTCTCACCACAGGTGACCAGTATCCTGCCAGCGACAAAAACTTTCCCCTTGACGCCTGACGCCTGAACGCATATCGCCGTCCGTGGGCCACCCCTCCCCAACGAGGGGCCACTATCTGGAAGGATAGACCACGATGACGACGCATACGAAGCCCGGACTCCGTCCGGCAAATCCCAATTTTTCCTCAGGTCCCTGTGCAAAACGCCCCGGCTGGTCGGTCGAGGCGCTGATCAATGCCGCGCTCGGACGCTCGCATCGCGCCAAGATCGGCAAGACCAAGCTCGAGCAGGCGATCGAGCTGACGCGGGAGATACTTCAGGTTCCGGCAGACTATCGCATCGGCATCGTGCCGGCGTCGGATACCGGCGCGGTTGAGATGGCGCTGTGGTCGCTGCTCGGTGAACGCGGCGTCGACATGGTCGCCTGGGAGAGTTTCGGTTCCGGCTGGGTCACCGATGTGGTCAAGCAGCTGAAGCTTGCCGACGTGCGCAGGATCGAAGCCGGTTACGGCGCGCTGCCGGACCTGACAAAAATCGATTTCGACCGCGACGTGGTCTTCACCTGGAACGGCACGACATCGGGCGTGCGTGTGCCGAACGGCGATTTCATCCCGGCCGCTCGCCGCGGCCTGACCATCTGCGACGCCACTTCGGCGGCCTTTGCGCAAAGGCTCGATTTCCAGAAGCTCGACGTCGTCACCTTCTCCTGGCAGAAGGTGCTGGGCGGCGAAGGTGCGCACGGCATGCTGATCCTCAGCCCGCGCGCCGTCGAGCGGCTGGAAAGCTACAAGCCGGCCTGGCCGCTGCCGAAGATCTTCCGCCTGACCTCGGGCGGCAAGCTCATCGAAGGCATCTTCAAGGGCGAGACGATCAACACGCCGTCGATGCTGTGCGTGGAGGACTATCTCGACGCGCTGCGTTGGGCGAAGTCGATCGGCGGCCTCGACGCGCTGATTGCCCGTGCCGACGCCAATGCCGCCGTTCTCGACGGCTTCGTCCGCAAATCCTCATGGCTCGGCCATCTGGCCACCGACCCGGCGACGCGGTCGAACACGTCCGTCTGCCTTTCCTTCACCGACCCGGATGTCGCAGCACTCAATGCCGACGGGCAAACGGCGTTCGCCAAGGGCATCGTCTCGGCGCTCGACAAGGAAGGCGTCGCCTACGACATCGGCGCCTATCGCGACGCACCGCCCGGCTTGCGCATCTGGTGCGGGGCGACGGTCGAGACCGCCTCCCTCGAAGCGCTGCTGCCGTGGCTCGACTGGGCCTTTGCCGCGCAAAAGGCGTCGCTCAAGGCAGCGGTCTGATCCCTCCCCCTTGAGGGGAGGGTGGCCCGAAGGGCCGGGTGGGGTCGCCTCCACCCAGCTCAACGACCCCACCATCCAGAAAGAATCGGCCGCGTCCGGCCGCAACGACCCCACCCCGGCGCTTCGCGCCGACCCTCCTCTCAAGGGGGAGGGGCGCCAATCGCAAAGGATCTAGCCCATGCCCCGCGTTCTCGTCTCAGACAAACTCTCCACCACCGCCGTGCAGATCTTCAGGGATCGCGGCATCGAGGTCGACTACCTGCCCGATCTCGGCAAGGACAAGGAAAAGCTCCTTGAAGTGATCGGTCAGTATGACGGCCTCGCCATCCGTTCGGCGACGAAAGTCACCGAGAAGCTGATCAACGCCGCCACCAGATTGAAGGTGGTCGGCCGCGCCGGCATCGGCGTCGACAATGTCGACATCCCGGCGGCAAGCCGCAAGGGCATCATCGTGATGAACACGCCCTTCGGCAATTCGATCACCACCGCCGAGCATGCCGTCGCCATGATCTTTGCGCTGGCCCGCCAGATACCGGAAGCCAATGCCTCGACCCATGCCGGCAAATGGGAAAAGAACCGCTTCATGGGCATCGAGATCACCAGCAAGACGCTGGGCATCATCGGCTGCGGCAATATCGGCTCGATCGTCGCCACACGCGGCGTCGGCCTGAAGATGCACGTCATCGCCTTCGATCCGTTCCTGTCGGACAGCCGCGCCGAGGAACTCGGCGTCGAGAAGGTCGAGCTCGACGAGTTGTTCGCCCGCGCCGACTTCATCACGCTGCACACACCGCTTACCGACAAAACGCGTAACATCATCGACGCCGCGGCGATCGCCAAAATGAAGACCGGTGTGCGCATCATCAATTGCGCGCGTGGCGGGCTGGTCGTCGAGGCCGATCTGATCGCGGCGCTGAAGAGCGGCAAGGTGGCAGGTGCTGGCATCGACGTGTTCGAGGTCGAACCGGCGGAGTATAATGAACTGTTCGGCCTGGAGAATGTCGTGGCGACGCCGCATCTCGGCGCGTCGACCACCGAAGCGCAGGAGAATGTCGCCCTGCATGTCGCCGAGCAGATGTCCGACTATCTGATCAAGGGCGCCGTTTCCAACGCCATCAACATGCCGTCGATCACCGCCGAGGAAGCGCCGCGCCTGAAACCTTTCGTCAAGCTTGCCGAAGTGCTCGGCGCCTTTGTCGGACAGGTCACCGAGGATCCGATCAAAGAGGTCGAGATCCTGTTCGACGGGTCGACCGCGACGATGAACACGCGAGCACTGATCAGCGCCGCCCTTGCCGGGCTGATCCGGCCGCAGGTCTCCGATGTCAACATGGTGTCGGCGCCGATCATGGTGAAGGAGCGCGGCATCATCGTCGCCGAGGTCAAGCGCGACAAATCCGGCGTGTTCGACGGCTATATCAAGCTCACGGTCAAGACCGAGCATAGGACGCGCTCGATCGCCGGCACTTGCTTCTCGGATGGCAAACCGCGCTTCATCCAGATCAAGGGCATCAACCTTGACGCCGAAGTCGGCCAGCACATGCTCTACACGACCAATGCCGATGCGCCCGGCATCATCGGCCTGCTCGGCACGGTCTGCGGCGAGAACGGCGTCAACATCGCCAACTTCCAGCTCGGCCGCAACCGGCCTGGCGGCGATGCCATCGCGCTGCTCTATCTCGATGCGCCGTTCCCGGAAAACGTGCTGGAACAGGTGCGGGCGCACAAGTCGATCGACTCCGCCAAGCGGCTGCATTTCGATGTGGGCGGCGCCTGAATCATGTGCGCCCCGTGTGCTTCCAAAAGCACACGGGGCGTTTCGACAATGACGTCAGAGCGTTTGGATAATCCTTTGACGGCCGTTATTTGCAGGCGAAGCCGGGCGCGATCTTGCATTTGCCGGGACGGGGCCGGTGCGGCTTATGCGGCCGGTGCGGCCGATGCGGACGGTAATGCGGCGGGCGAACGATAATGTGCTGCCGCACGACGATCGGTCGGGAAACATAGACGCGGTCCAGATAGTTTGCGCTGGCCCAGCCCCGTATCCCGGCGGCACGAATTGCGCACCAGCTGCCCTGGCAATCGATCACCGTCACCCTGTGGCCGGCCGGCAATGTTGCGATCCTTGCATAGCCGGGGCCAGGGCCGCTTCGCACATTCAAGGTCCCGGTTGTATAGGCGGTGGCTGCGGAGGCCGAAATGGGAAAGGCTGCCAAGCCAACAAAAGCAAGGACAAGCGCCGTGAGCATTCGAAAATTCATGATCGTCTCCATTTCACCGAGATCAGCTAAACTGGTGCTGGGAAGATGAGTTGCGAAAGATGAAAAAGTCAATCTCCAGGGAATGGCGCCATATATTGGAATGTCCGTATCCTTAATACAGCCGTACTGGTATCTCTGGTTCTTAATACATTAGTTGTTTTGGATATTCGTCCAGCCACTGTTGCGAGTTTTGGTTCGCCATGAGGCTGCGACAGGCCCTGGATTGCACCATCCTCATCCGACGCCGAACATTTGCCGGCTAAATCGCCATCTTCCTTCCGCTGTATTCGGCAAGGCTAATGCCGCCGAGCACCAGCATGAGGGCCAGTCCCTGATAGAGCTGGAATGTCTCACCGACTATCAGCACCGAAAGCAGCGTGCCGAAGATCGGCACCAGATTGATGAACAGGCCGGCCCGGTTGGCGCCGATCAGCTCGTTGCCCCTGATATAGAAGATCTGCGAGATGACCGAGGCACCGATCGCGGTGTAGAACGCTACCGCCCAGCCGCGCGCATCGGGAACGATGACCTTGCCTGCCGCCACCTCCCACAGGAAGAAAGGCAGCGAAGTGGCTAGTGCTGCAATCGACAGCGCCAGCATCAGGCTCTGCCAGCGTATGGCCGGCTTCAGCCGCAGCCCGACCGAGTAGAAGCTGTAGCAAAGCACCGCGATCAGCATGATGGCGTCGCCGAAATTGAGATCCAGCCTGAGGAGCTGGCGCAGATCGCCATGGCTGGCGGTCAGGGCGACGCCGATGATCGTCAGCACGACGCCGGCGATCTGCACCCGGTTCACACGCAGGCGAAACAGCACGAAATTGGCGAGGATGATCACGATCGGTATCGCCGCCTGCTCGATCGAGACGTTGATCGCCGTGGTGTAGTTGAGCGCCGTGTAGAAGATGGCGTTGAAGAAGGTGAAGCCGCAAGCGCCGAGCCCGCCGAGCAGCAACCAATGCTTGCGCACCACCGGCCAGTCCTCGCGCAACGTTCGCCAGCCGATCGGCAGCATGATCAGAACGGCCAGAACCCAGCGCAGGAAGACCAGCGTCATCGGCGAAATGTGGTCGACCGCCAGCTTGCCGGCCACGGAGTTGCCGCCCCACAGCAAGGTGGTGAACAGCAGGAACAGATAGGCGGTTCGATGCATCGCGAAATTTCCAGCCGGGGCGGGCGGGCGAAGGGTCTTTTGCCGACCTATTGTGATGGTTCGCCCAAGTAAATGATGTCAAAGGCGAAAATTGTTGTGCCTGGGGGCGCCTTCGGCGGTAAAGAATGGTCGCGCTCGCCGGGTCTTGACGTTATAGAGCGACGTGCGTCCACTTGGTCGCACACAGTACGCGTCTCGAGGCTTTGAATGTTCGCATCGTGCTCGCCGAAATCGATTCCGATTTTCGGGCCGATGCGATAGAAGCCTGTCGTTTCGAAACCATTTCAAGCCGCTCCGAGCGGCGCCTCAAGGGAAAAGAAACATGGCCAACGTGGTGGTCGTCGGCTCGCAATGGGGCGACGAGGGCAAAGGCAAGATCGTTGACTGGCTGTCGGAGCGCGCCGACGTCGTCGTGCGCTTCCAGGGCGGCCACAATGCCGGCCATACACTGGTTGTCGACGGCAAGGTCTACAAGCTGTCGCTGCTGCCGTCCGGCGTGGTGCGGCAAGGCAAGCTGTCCATCATCGGCAATGGCGTCGTCTTCGATCCGCACGCCTTCGTCGCGGAAGTGGCGAAATTGAAGGCGCAAGGCGTCGAGGTGACACCTGAGCGCCTGAAAATAGCCGAAAACACCGCGCTTATCCTGTCCTTGCACCGGGAACTGGACGGATTCCGCGAAGACGCCGCCACCAATTCCGGAACGAAGATCGGCACGACCCGTCGCGGCATCGGCCCTGCTTATGAGGATAAGGTGGGCCGGCGCGCGGTCAGGGTGATGGATTTGGCGGATTTGGAAACGCTGCCCTTGAAGGTCGACAGGCTGCTGACGCACCACAATGCGCTGCGCCGCGGGCTCGGCCACGCAGAAGTCACGCATGACGCGATCATGAATGAGCTGATTTCGGTCGCCGACGAGATACTGCCCTATATGGACCGTGTCTGGAAGATCCTCGACGACAAGCGCCGCGCCGGCGAACGCATCCTGTTCGAGGGCGCGCAAGGCACGCTGCTCGACATCGACCACGGCACCTATCCGTTCGTCACTTCGTCCAACACGGTCGCCGGCCAGGCCTCAGCCGGATCTGGCGTCGGCCCGGGTGCCATCGGCTATGTCCTCGGCATCACCAAGGCCTATACGACGCGTGTCGGCGAGGGTCCGTTCCCGACCGAACAGAAGAACGAGATCGGCGAGTTCCTGGGCACGCGCGGCCACGAGTTCGGCGTCGTCACTGGCCGCAAGCGCCGCTGCGGCTGGTTCGATGCCGTGCTGGTTCGCCAAGCCGTCGCCGTCAACGGCATCAAGGGCATCGCTCTGACCAAGCTCGACGTGCTCGACGGTCTGGACGAGATCAAGGTCTGCACCGGCTACCGCCTCGACGGCGAGGCGATCGATTATCTTCCAGCCAGCCAGGGCGCGCAGGCGCGAGTCGAACCGGTCTACGAGACGCTGGAGGGCTGGAAAGGCACCACCGCCGGCGCCAGAAGCTGGAACGATCTGCCGGCCCAGGCAGTCAAATATGTCCGTCATATCGAGGAACTGATCGGCGCGCCGGTCGCACTCCTTTCCACCAGCCCTGAACGGGACGACACAATACTTGTGACCGATCCGTTTCAAGACTAGATTCTCAGCCGCTCCGGGCATCGCGGCCGATTTGCGGGAGCCGGCCCAGAAACGAAATGCAGGTCGACTGAAGCATGGCAGATTTTGTTGGTGCTCTGAAAAAGACGCTTGATGGTCTTGGCAATCCGACGCCGGAGATACGCGCGAGAGTCTATGAGAAGGCTCGCTCGACCATCGCGGACAAGCTGGCCAAGAACACACCGCCGCTGGCGCCTTCGGTCGTTGCCCAGCATAAGCGCACTCTGGAGGATGCCATCGCCAGCGTCGAGCGGGGCTATGCCAAGCCTGCGCCCGCATCCGATCCGCTGGCGGAGCTGGAAGACATCTTCTCCTCCATCGACCGCAACAAGAACCAACCCAGCCACGTCCGACAGCCGGCAAAGACCGAGCCGGCATGGCAGCCGGCGCCTGCCGCCAAGGCTGCACCGACTTGGCAAAAGCCGCCATCCGTTGCTTCTCCTCCAGAGCGCACCGATCCGGTGCCTTCGGAAATGGATTTTCCACCGGCGGAGGAAAAGGGCGACGCCTTTAGGGGCGATGTCTTTTCCGACGAGGAGCCGGCGGCGGACACCTTTCAGCGCTTGCGTCCTGCCGAACGCAAGCGCAGCTATGGTGGGCTGATCGCCGCTGTCGTCGCTCTGCTTGTCGTTGCCGGCGGCGGCTACGGCATCTGGCTGAACAAGGACGCGTTCAGCAATATGCTGGGTCTCAACAGCACCGAGGTCGCAACGATCGAACCGTTGGTGAAGCCTGCCCCGGCCGAGCCGACTACCGATGCCGCGGCAAGGCCTCCGGCCGCAGCGGCTCCAGCTGATGCCGAGGGCGCAAAGTTCACCCAGCGCCTGACGCCCGAGGGCAGTGAGGTCGATCCCGGCCCCGCTGCTTCAGGACAAAGCGGCATCGGAGAGGGCGAATCCGTCGCGGCATTGACCACGCCGCCTCCGGCCACACCTGCACCTGCAGCGCCGGCCGGCGATGCGCCAGCCACGAATGCGCCCGCCACGCCAGGTGCAGCCCCTGCAACAACGCCGCCTGCCGATGGAGCAGCGCCGGCGCCGGCGGCGCCTACCGACAGCGCAGCCGCCCCGGCAGCGCCGGCCCCGAGTGCCGCGCCGACAGCCGCGCCTGCGGAAACCGCGCTGGCGGTCGGCCAGAAGGCGATCTTCTACGAGGAGCGCACCAGCACCGCCCAAGGCTCGGCCGAGCCCGGCAGCATCGTCTGGTCGCTGGTGCAGGAATCGCCCGGCGGCAACCTGCCGCCCGAGCCGGCAATCCGCGCCGAGGCGAGCATTCCCGGCAAGGACGTGCAGTTGCGCATGACCATCCGCCGCAACACCGACCAGACCCTGCCGGCCAGCCACATCATCGAGATGATCTTCCTAACGCCCGACGGCTTCGACGGCGGCGGCGTCGATAACATCCTGCGCGTCGCCATGAAGGGCTCTGAACAGGATGCCGGCAGTCCGCTGATCGGCATCCCGGCCAAGATCGCCGACGGCTTCTTCCTAGTCGCTCTCAACGACACCAAGGCGGACGAAGATGCCAATCTGACCCTGCTCCGGGGCCAGAACTGGATCGACGTGCCGGTCGTCTACAAGACCGGACGGCGGGCGCTGCTCACCATGGAAAAGGGCATTCCCGGCGAGAAGGTGTTCGATGAGGCGCTGAAGGCCTGGCAGACAAAGACGGCGGGCTGAGCGGCCTCACCAGCCTAACGCTCCCCTTTGGCTCAGAAGCCCTGGAACAGCATGTCGAGTGCTGCCACGATGTCGTCGTGGTGCCTGGTGATATTCAGTCGACTTTCACCCAATTCCTTGGCCGGAACCGTGGCGATCAGATGGGTCGCCATTATCAATTTTCGTCCATTGATCTCGAGGATGGGGTGGAGCTTTCGCATCGGCGGCGGCGTCATTGCTATCGGCAGAAGCGGGATCACCACCCGTGTTTTAAAATCGTCGAGCAGGTCGGATTGAACGTCCAGCAAATAGCTGCCTTCGACCCGGCCCGCGAAGACATCATAGCGTGCCATCAGAACTGCCGATGTTCTTCCAGCGGAATACCGTGCTTTTCGACGTATTCGTTCCACGCCTCGATCGTGGCTCGGTTCTCAAGCTTCCATAGTCGCGCCTTTTCGGCAGCGACAGCCTCTGCGATGCCGGCCTCCGCGGCGCGTGAGACGTTCACGTCAAGCCCCTTGGCTTCCTTCATGAGTTTTGAGTCGATCGACAGGTTTGCCGGCTGGCGAACCGCGTTCAAGGCTAGCTTGCGCATTGTGACCTCCGCAGTGTGCGCATAATGTATGCGCATTTGCCGCCGTAGCAACGACGAAACGGCGTCTGATCGTGCGCCCAGCCCTCCGCTATGGCTTCGGCGTTCGTCGCTCCAATCTACAAATAATTGTCGATCGGCCCGCGGCCGAACGCTCCTCATCCCTCCATTTCTTCCCTTAACATTTCAAGTTCCAGCCATTCCTCCTCAAGCGCGGCCAGCGTGGCGCTTTCCTTGTCGAGGGCGGCGATGGTCTTCTGGAACGAGGCCGGATCGCGCTCGTAATAGGCCGGGTCGGCGATGTTGTCCTCCAGCCGTGAGATCGAGGCGGTCACCGCCTCGATCTTCTTGGGCAGCGATTCCAGCGCGAATTTCTGCTTGAACGACAGTTTCTTTGCCGGGCCCTTCGGCGCAGCTGCTTCGGTCCTGGCTGCCGCCGTCGCTTCGCTGGTCTCGGCCTTCGTCCGCGCCTTGCGGTCGTCCAGCCTGGTGCCGCCGCGCTGCGCCAGCATGTCGGAATAGCCGCCGGCATATTCGATCCAGCGGCCGCCGCCGTCCGGCGCGATCAGGCTGGTCACGGTGCGGTCGAGGAAATCGCGGTCGTGGCTGACCAGGATGACGGTGCCGGCAAAACCGGCGACCAGCTCCTGCAGCAGTTCCAGCGTCTCCATGTCGAGATCGTTGGTCGGCTCGTCGAGCACCAGAAGGTTTGCCGGCCGTGCCAGCACGCGGGCCAGCAACAGCCGCGCTCGCTCGCCGCCCGAAAGCTCACGCACCGGCGTGCGCGCCTGTTCCGGTTTGAACAGGAAATCCTTCATGTAGGAGACGACGTGGCGCTGCTCGCCATTGATGACAAGGTTCTCGCCGCGTCCGTCGGTGAGGTATTGCGCCAGTGTCTCTTGCGGATCGACCGCCTCGCGCTTCTGGTCGAGTGTGGCGATCTCCAGATTGGTGCCGAGCCGCACCGTGCCTGAGTCCGGTTTCAATTCGCCGGTCAGCATCTTCAAGAGCGTCGTCTTGCCGGCGCCGTTCGGCCCGACCAAGCCGACGCGGTCGCCGCGCTGAATACGGGTCGAGAAGCCCTTGACCACGGTGAGGTCGCCAAAGCTCTTCTCGATGTTCTTGGCCTCGATCACCAGCTTGCCGGATTCGGCGGCGTCGCTGGCCACCATGGTCGCCGCGCCCTCGGCGCCGCGATGGCCACGAAAGCGCTGGCGCATGGTCTGCAACTCGCCGAGCCGGCGCATGTTGCGCTTGCGTCGCGCCGTCACGCCATAACGCAGCCAGTGCTCCTCGCGCACGATCTGGCGGCCGAGCTTGTGCTGCTCGCGCTCTTCTTCTTCCAGCACCGTGTCGCGCCATTCCTCGAAATGGCCAAAACCCTTGTCGAGACGGCGGGTCTGGCCGCGGTCGAGCCAGACGGTGGCGCGTGACACGCGCTCGAGGAAGCGGCGGTCGTGCGAGATGACAATCAGCGCCGAAGAGGTGCGGGCAAGCTCCTCCTCCAGCCACTCGATGACCGACAGGTCGAGATGGTTGGTCGGCTCATCGAGGAGGAGAATGTCGGGCTCCGGCGCCATGACGCGGGCAAGGGCAGCGCGCCGCGCCTCGCCGCCGGACAGGTCGTTCGGTCGTTCCTCGCCGGACAGGCCGAGATGCTCCATCAGATAGGTGGCGCGGTAGGGGTCATCGGCGGGTCCAAGCCCCGCCTCGACATAGGCGCGGACGCTGGCGAAACCATCCATGTCTGGCATTTGCGGCAGGTAGCGCACTGTCGCCGAAGGCTGGCGGAACATCTCGCCGTCCTGCGGCTCGATCAATCCCGCAGCGATCTTGAGCAACGTCGACTTGCCCGAGCCGTTGCGGCCGACCAAAGCGATCTTGTCGCCCGCCGACGCTGTCAGTTCCGCCCCGTCGAGCAGCGGCGTGCCACCAAAAGTCAGCTTTATCCCGTCGAGATTGAGAAGTGGCGGCGCCATGTCAGCTTTCAGGTAGGGGAAAAGGATGGGCGAGCAACAGCGCGCGGCCGCTGCCCAGCGCGATTTCGAGCCGGCCCTTGACCTCGTTGGAAATGGTCAGCGATGAGCCGAACGCGACCTCGACGTGGTTCAGCGGCCATTTGGCGCCGGTAACGGTCAAGCCGGAAAGGTCGGAGAAGCCGAGGATCGAAAACAGCGTGCTGTCGGCGTAGTCGAAGCCGGTCTTTCCGGGAAGCAAGGGGATGCCTTCCTGGGCGCCGCTGGTCAAAAGCACCTCTATGCCTGCCTCGGCCAGCCGGATGCTGAGCGCGAGGTGCAGGAAGGCGTGGTCGGTGCGCTTGCCGCCGAACGCGCCGGCGAGCACGAGCCCGGTCGCGCCGCGTTCGAGCGCAGCGGCGATAGCCAGCTCGCCGTCGGTCTTGTCCTTTTCTGCCGGAAACACCTGGCGGGGCACGGCGGCCAGATCGTCCGGCAAGTCCGCCGGCACCGAATCGAAGTCGCCGACCCAGAGTTCCGGCGTCAGCTCCAGCGTCCGGGCATGGCCGATGCCAGCGTCGGCGGCGATGACACGGGAGCCTTCGACCTGGCGGTCGACCAGCGGCGTGCGGATAAGATCGCCGCCAAGCAGGATGGTGAATTTGCTCATATGCGTGGCCCTTACCAGCCCTGCTTGCGAAACGGAAGGCCGCGCTCCAGATGCCCTGCAAACTTCAGCTTGCGCAGCACTTCGGCCGGGCCTATGTGTCGAAACGCTCTAACGGGGTGCTGGACGTGATCTTCGCGGACCAGCTGAGAGGCAACCATGCCAACCCGCTGAACCTGATCCGGTTTGTACCGGCGGAGGGATTAGACGTTTCGGACAGCCCGACGCCTCAATTCCTTTCAATGTGAACGAAGGAGGCGCCGATGCGCACGTTTTCATACTCTCTTGTTTCGGCAATGCTGCTTGCCGCGTCCGTTCTCGGCACCGGGCCAGCATCCGCGCAGGAGAAACTCACCGTCTATACCTATGAGAGCTTCACCGCCGACTGGGGTCCAGGCCCCGCGGTCAAGAAGGCCTTCGAGGCGGAATGCGGCTGCACTCTCGATTTCGTTGCGGTCGCCGACGGCGTCGCGCTGCTCAATCGCGTCAGATTGGAAGGGGCCGCGACCAAGGCCGACATCGTGCTCGGCCTCGATACCAATCTGACGGTGGAAGCCAAGGCTACCGGCCTGTTTTCGCCGCATGGCCCGGTATCGGACGTCAAGGTGCCGGGCGGCTGGAGCGACGATATTTTTGTGCCGTTCGACTATGGCTATTTCGCCGTCGTCTACGACACCGAAAAGCTGAAGACCCCGCCGAAGAGCCTGAAGGAATTGGTCGAGGGCGATGCCGATGAGAAGATCGTCATCCAGGATCCGCGCACCTCGACGCCCGGTCTCGGCCTGCTGTTGTGGGTGAGATCGGTCTATGGCGACAAGGCGCCGGAAGCCTGGGCCAAGCTCAGGGCAAAGGTGCTCACCGTGACGCCGGGCTGGAGCGAGGCCTATGGCCTGTTCACCAAGGGCGAGGCGCCGATGGTGCTGTCCTACACCACGTCGCCGGCCTATCACATGGTCGCCGAAAACACCGAACGCTATCAGGCGGCGTCCTTCGAGGAGGGCGAGTACCTGCAGATCGAGGTTGCCGGCATCACCACGACTGGTGCGAAGAACCCGCTGGCGGAAAAGTTCCTGGCCTTCATGACCGGTCCGAAATTCCAGAACGTCATTCCCGAGACCAACTGGATGTTTCCTGCCGGCAAGACCGACAAGCCGCTCAACCCAGCCTTCGACAAGCTCGTCAAGCCGACCAAGGCCTTGCTGTTCAGCCCCGAAGAGGTCGCCGCCAACCGCAAGGCCTGGGTCGACGAATGGCTGGCGGTGATGAGCAAGTAGCTTCTGATTGACGATGATCACTCTACGGCGCCCCCCTCTGTCCTGCCGGACATCTCCCCCACGAGGGGGGAGATCGGCCATCATGCCGGCTTTCGCCAATCTCCGACATTGCCGGAATGAGCGGAGCGCTGAACCTGCCAATCTCCCCCCTCGTGGGGGAGATGTCCGGCAGGACAGAGGGGGGCGCGAAGGAACGCAATCCTCGCTAAGAATCTCGAATCTGGTGGTCTAGCGTGCAACGCGCGCCATCATCGGATTCCCGCGTCACAGCTGGCATTCTCGCGCTTGCGGCAATAGCACTTTTGATCGGTGGAGCGTTCGCCGGGCTCATCGTCGAAGGCGCCCGCGACCCGTCCGGCGCCGCGTCGGCCTTCGACCCCTATCTCTTCCGCGTTGTCCGTTTCACCTTATGGCAAGCGCTTCTGTCGACACTGCTGTCCGTCCTGCCGGCGCTGCTCGTTGCGCGGGCGCTGTCGCGGCATCCGTGGTTCTTTGGCCGCGGCCTGATCCTGCAGCTCTTCGCCGTGCCGCTGGCGCTGCCGGCCATCGTCGCCGCGCTCGGCATTCTGGCCCTCTATGGCCGTGCCGGCTATTTCGCCGGCCTGCTCAGCGCGATTGGCGGTCAGGGTTGGCCGGGCATATACGGCCTGTCCGGCATTCTCGTCGCCCATGTCTTCTTCAATCTGCCGCTGGCCACGCGGCTGTTCCTTGAAGCGCTGGGGACAGTGCCGGCCGACCAGTGGCGGCTGGCGAACCAGCTCGGCATGGGCGCCAGACCGGCCTTCCGGCTGATCGAATGGCCGACGCTGCGGGCGGCGCTGCCGGGCGTCGCCGGGCTTGTCTTTATGCTGTGCATCACATCCTTCACCATCGTGCTCACGCTGGGCGGCGGGCCGCGCGCGACGACACTGGAGGTCGCTATCTACCAGGCGCTGCGTTTCGATTTCGATCCTGCCCGCGCGGTGACGCTGACACTGCTGCAGATCGCGCTGACCTTCGTCGTGGTGCTGGTGTTGATGCGGCTCGGCGCCAACACCGTCGGCGATGCCAACCTGTCGGTGGCACCGCGCCGGTATCTTTCGGCAAGCGTCGGCGAGACCGTGCTGAACGCAGCATTGATCGTTCTGGCATTGCTGTTCGTCGCCGGGCCGATGGCGGCCACGGTGAAGTCGGGCCTTGGCGCCGATCTTGGCCGGCTGGCGGGCGAGAGCGCTGTGCGGCAAGCGACGCTGACCAGCGCAGTGCTCGCCTTGCTGGCGGCGCTGCTTTCGGTGGCGCTGTCGCTGTCGCTCGTCATGGGACGACGGGCACTGGCCCTGAAGCGTCGCGTCGGCGCCAAGACGCTGCTCGAGCATGCCACCGATACCGGCGCCGGCTTCGTGCTCGTCGTGCCGCCCATCGTCATCGGCGCCGGCTGGTTTCTGCTCCTGCGTACCGTCAGCGACGTCTTCGCGATCGCCCCTGTCATGGTCGTCACCGTCAACGCGGTGATGGCGATGCCGTTTGCCATCCGCGCTATTCGCCCCGGCTATGATGCGGCGAGCGAACGCCACGAACGGCTCTGTTTGCTGCTTGGCATTTCGGGCTGGAACCGGTTCCGGCTGATCGACTGGCCGTCGCTGCGGCGGCCGCTCGCCACGGGTTTCGCCTTTGCCATGGCATTGTCGCTCGGCGATCTCGGCGTCATCGCCCTGTTCGGTAGCGACTCCCTGCAGACACTGCCCTATCTCTTGCTGGCGCGCATGGGCAGCTACCGCACGATGGATGCCGCCGGCCTAGCGCTGCTGCTCGGCCTGGTCTGTCTCGCGCTTGTGCTGGCCGCGGATCGGCTGGGGCGGGGAGAAAAGACATGACGCTCAGCAGCGCTGAAAACGGCACGGCTGTGCGGCTGGAAAAGGTCTCGTTCAGCTATGGCGAAGCGCCGTTTTTATTCGATGTCGCGTTCGCCGCCTCGAAGATCACTGCGATCATGGGGCCGAGCGGCTCGGGAAAATCGACGCTCCTCAATCTGGTGGCCGGCTTTGAGACGCCACGATCGGGCCGCGTGCTGATCAGCGGCGCCGATGTCGGCGCCAAACCGCCTTCGGCGCGGCCCGTGTCAATGGTGTTCCAGGAGAACAATCTCTTCGCCCATCTTTCGGTCGAACGAAATGTCGGCCTTGGCCGCTCGCCGTCGCTCAGGCTGGCTGAGGCCGACCACGTGGCAATCGCGGGGGCACTCAAGCGCGTCGGCCTTGCCGGCAAGGAACGGCGTCTGCCGCGCGAACTCTCCGGCGGCGAGCGGCAGCGTGTCGCACTCGCCCGCGTCCTCGTGCGCGATCGGCCGGTTCTTTTGCTCGATGAGCCGTTCGCCTCGCTCGGGCCGGCCTTGCGTGACGACATGCTCGACCTGGTAGCCGGCGTCCATGCGGAGCGGCGCATGACGGTGCTGTTCGTCACCCATCAGCCGGAGGACGCCCACCGTATCGGCCAGGACATGGTGTTCCTGGACAATGGCACGGTTGCCGCGACGGGGACTGTCGCCGATTTTTTCACCAAGGCTGGACCGGAAGCATTCCGGCGTTATATCGGTGCAGGTCCGTTTGGCCAAGGATCACGAGATGTTGCCCGGAAGCGGACATAATTTACGGCCAAACCGGCTTCAGGCGATGTGGCGTTTGCTTGCCTTGGTCAAAGTAGTGTGGCTAGGTCCTCCGATACTGGTCCGGCATAGACTGTGATTTGCCACTACAGTGCCGCGTGTGCTCGTGCGCGCGAAGGATGCTGTGGCAGTTTGATTTTGCGCATGATCCTTTTCTGAAAATCGATGCCCGATTTTCGGGGTCATGTGCCGAGACCCGAAAGGAAGCTGTTCTGCCGACCGGCACCGACAGAGTGAGAAGGAAACCGCTGGCGCGCTTCCTCGCGCTGGCCGGCTTTGCCATGGCGCTGGCAAGCTGCCAGATGTTCACGCCTCCGGACGTTCAGGAATCCGGCTTCCAGCCTTCCAGCAAACCGATCACGGTCGACAATGTCGCCGCTAACAGCAAGCTCGCCGAAATGGCGAAGGCGCAGCATCCGCGTATCCTCGCCACCTATGGCGGTGAATATTCCGATCCCAAGCTCGAGCGCATGGTCGCCAAGGTCGTCGGCCGCCTGACCGTGGTGTCGGCCAACCCGACCCAGACCTACCGCATCACCATCCTCAATTCGCCCAACGTCAACGCTTTCGCATTGCCGGGCGGCTATCTCTACATCACGCGCGGCCTGTTGGCGCTGGCCAACGATTCGGCCGAGCTCGCCGCGGTGATCGCGCATGAGATGGGCCACGTCACTGCCAACCATGGCTTGCAGCGCCAGCAACTCGAGGCCGAGGAGGGGTTTGCAACCAAGGTCGTCTCGGATGTGCTCGGCGACAGCCCGACCGCCAAAGCGGCACTGATCCGCGGTAAGCTGCGGCTAGCCCAGTTCTCGCGCAATCAGGAGCTGGAGGCCGACGGCATCGGCATCAAGTCGATCGGCGAGGCGGGCTTCGATCCCTTTGCCGCCGGCCGCTTCCTGCAGTCCATGTCGGCCTACACCGATTTCCGCTCGATCAGCGGCGCCACCGACGCCAGCCTCGACTTCCTGGCGACGCACCCCAACACGCCGCAGCGCATCGATCTGGCGCAGCGCCATGCCCGCCAGTTCGGCGCGCCTGGCGTCGGGACGCGCGACCGTGACCCCTTCCTCGCCGGTATAGACGGCCTGCTCTATGGCGACACGCCGGAGGAAGGCTATGTGCGTGGCGAAACCTTCCTGCATCCGGGGCTCGGCGTGTCGTTTTCGGTGCCCGGCGGCTTCATCATCGACAACTCGGCTGCGGCGGTGACGGCAACCGGACCCGGCGACATAGCGATCCGCTTCGACGGCGTTTCGATCGACAAGAGCCGCCCGCTGACCGACTACATCCGCAGCGGTTGGGTGGCTGGTCTCGACGAAAGCAGCGTGCGCCAGGAAACGATCAACGGCAACGAGGCGGCGACGGCGCATGCCAGCGCCGAGGGCTGGCAGTTCGACATCGCGGTGATCCGCGCCGGCGGTCAGGTCTACCGACTGTTGACGGCAGCCCCCTCCGCCAGCACCTCGCTGGACGCCGTGGCGCGCTCGGTCAGCGGCTCGTTCCGTATCTTGAGCGCGGCCGAGAAAGCGGCGCTGAAGCCGCTGCATATCCGCGTCGTCACGGTGCAGCCCGGACAGACCATGGGCTCGCTCGCCGCGCAGATGGTCGGCGTCGACCGCAAGCTCGACCTGTTCAGGGTGCTCAATGCGATGTCGCCCGGTGCTGCCGTTTCGGCCGGTGATAAAGTCAAGATCATCACCGACAGATGAGGTTCAGGCGGCTGTCGCCAGAAACTCGGGGTTTTGCTTCACCAGCGCTATCTTGAGCTTTTCCATGGCGCGTGCCTCGATCTGGCGGACGCGCTCCTTGGAGATGCCGAGCGCCTCGCCGAGCGCTTCGAGCGTCGCGCCCTCGTCGCTCAGCCGGCGCTCCTCGATGATCCTGAGCTCGCGGGCGTTGAGCGCGCCGAGCGCCGTTTTCAGCCAGACAGAGCGGCGTTCGACATCGATCGTGTCACCCACGACCTCGTCCGGCAGAGGATCGTCAGAAACCAGGAAATCCATCCGCTCGGTGGCGCCCGCATCGTCGGCGAGCGGCTGGTTGAGTGAGCTGTCCGGTGCCGAAAGGCGGGAATCCATCATCGCCACGTCGGCCTCGGAGACGCCGAGCGCCACCGACACCTCGCGATAGAGCGAGGTATTCGAGATCGGCTCGGCGCCGTTTGCCAAGCGGGCGCGCAGGCGCCGCAGATTAAAGAACAACGCCTTTTGCGCCGAACTGGTGCCGCCACGCACGATCGACCAGTTGCGCAGGATGTAGTCCTGCATCGAGGCGCGGATCCACCATGTCGCATAGGTCGAAAACCGTACCTCGCGCTCCGGTTCGAAGCGGGCCGCTGCCTCCAGCAGGCCAACATGGCCTTCCTGGACCAGGTCGCCGAGCGGCAGGCCATAGTGGCGGAACTTCGAGGCCATGGAAATGACCAGCCGCATATGTGCCATGGCGATTTGGTGCAGCGCCTGCTGGTCGTTGTCTTCCTTCCAGCGCAGCGCGAGAAGATGCTCCTCGTCGCGCTCGAGATAGGGGGCTTTCATCGCCGCGCGGACCATGGTTCGCCCTGCCGTATCTTCCATCATGCCACGCTCCCTGTTCCGGGCGTTGTGGTGCGACCCTGAGCTGGCATCGTGGTTGAATTGGCGACGCCGCGCCCTACAACAGCCAAGAACGTGCCACGCGGGTGAATGGTTCCGCCGCTGAGGTCGCGTGGATTGCACTGTCCGAAAGCTCGTTGCGGCGGTCGCTACGCGGTCGGTTGGCGTGACTCGATGTGGGCTTGAGAATTGGATTTCGAAATCATATCATTTTTGAAATCTTATTCCTTATTTTGCGAGCCTGCATCTGTCAGTTTCCGGCGCTCACAAATGCGCCGGACACCGGCCAAGGACGGGATCACAGAAAAATGAAATGGCTCAAATCGCTTATCGTCGCCGCAACATTGCAGGTTCTGGCCGTCACATCAGGCCATGCCGGCGCTAATCTCGATCAGATCAAGCAGGCCGGTGTCTTCAAGGTCGGCACGGAAGGCACCTATGCCCCCTTCACCTATCATGATGCCTCGGGTGCGTTGGTCGGCTTCGACGTCGAGATCGCCCAGGCGATCGCCAAGCGCCTCGGCGTCAAGGCCGAATTCCTCGAAGGCAAATGGGACGGGCTGATCGCCGGCCTAGACGCCAAGCGTTATGACGCAGTCATCAACCAGGTCGGCATCACCGAGGCGCGCAAGGCCAAGTATGATTTCTCCGATCCCTACATCGCTTCCAAGGCGGTGCTGATCGTGCGCGGCGACAATACCGACATCAAGAGCTTTGCCGACCTTAGGGGTAAGAAGGCAGCGCAGTCGCTGACCTCGAATTTCGGCAAGCTCGCCGAAACGAACGGCGCCGAGCTCGTCGGCACCGACGGTTTCGACCAGTCGATCCAGCTGCTTCTTACCGGCCGCGCCGACGCCACCATCAACGACAGCCTGTCCTTCCTCGATTTCAAGAAGCACAAGCCCGACGCCGATGTGAAGATCGCCGCGCAGGAAGAAAACGCCGACTATTCCGGCGTCATCGTGCGCAAGGGCGATCCGGAACTGGTCGCCGCCATCAATCAGGCGTTGGCCGACATCAAGGCCGACGGGACCTACCAGAAAATCGCCGACACCTATTTCGGCCAGGACGTTTCGAAGTAAGCGCATTTCACGGAGCGGGCCGGGTTTTCCGGCCCGCATGGCAAGTATCGCGGCGAGCCGTCTTTGACGGCCGCCGCTTTTCGCGTGATATGACGATCGTATGGTCGCGCCTCGATGCTGCCGGGCCGGTTTTTGGGCGGCAATCTCGCAAGGAGGGTTTTCGTGCCGCACTGGCTGCAATTGATGCTGGACTCGTTGCCCACGCTGCTATGGGCCGCGCTGATCTTCACCGTCCCGCTGACGCTGCTGTCGTTCGCATTCGGCCTCTTCGTCGGACTGGTCGCGGCGCTGGTCCGGCTGTTCGGCCCGAAGCCGCTGGTCGCGGTGGTTCGCTTCTACGTCTGGATCTTCCGTGGCACGCCACTTCTGGTGCAGCTCTTCCTGATCTTCTACGGACTGCCTTCGGTCGGCATCCTGCTCGACGCTTTTTCAGCCGCGTTGATCGGCTTCACGCTCAACATCGGCGCCTATACGTCGGAAATCATCCGCGCCGTCATAGGCTCGGTGCCGAAGGGGCAGTGGGAGGCGGCCTATTCGATCGGCATGACCTGGAGCCAGGCGATGCGGCGCACCATACTGCCGCAAGCCGGCCGCGTCGCGGTGCCGCCGCTATCCAACACCTTCATCTCGCTGGTCAAGGATACATCGCTGGCCGCCGCCATCACCGTGCCGGAGATGTTCCAGGCGGCGCAGCGCATCGTCGCCACCACCTATGAGCCGCTGATCCTCTATATCGAGGCGGCGGCTCTCTATCTGGCGCTGAGCTCCGTGCTGTCGGCATTGCAGACGCGCTTGGAAAAGCGGCTCAACCGCTATGGCGGCTTCCTGGAGGCGCGCTCATGATCGGCCTCACCGACATCGAGAAGCGCTTTGGCGACAACCTCGTGCTGAAGGGCGTGACCGTCACCATCGAGGAAGGCAGCGTCACCGCCCTTGTCGGTCCCTCGGGCGGCGGGAAAAGCACGCTGCTGCGCTGCATCAACCTGCTCGAGATCCCGACTTCGGGCACGGTGCGCATCGGCGACGACGCGCTCGAATTCCAACCGGGCGGCAAAGTTCCCGGCAGGGCCATCCAGCGCCTGCGGTTGCAGACGGGCATGGTGTTCCAGAATTTCCAGCTGTTTCCGCACCGCACGGCGATCGAAAATGTCATGGAGGGGCTGGTGACGGTGCTGAAATGGCCGACGGCGAGGGCGCGCGAGCGGGCGCTCGCCCTGCTCGAAAAGGTCGGCATGGCGCACAAGGCCGATGCCTGGCCGGCGACCCTGTCAGGCGGCCAGCAGCAACGCGTGGCGATTGCCCGGGCGCTGGCGCCGTCGCCGAAGGTGCTGCTGTGCGACGAGCCGACCTCAGCGCTCGACCCGGAATTGGCGCAGGAAGTGGTCGACGTGCTCAGCCAGCTCGCCCGCGAGGGCACCACCATGGTGATGGCGACGCATGATCTGCGCCTCGCCTCCAAGATCGCGCAGGAGGTGGTGTTCCTCGACGCCGGCGCCATCGTCGAGAAAGGCCCCGCCGCTGTTCTGTTCAGCAATCCGGAGCGCCAGCGAACCAAGCGGTTCATCGCGACGCTGAGGCAGGAGGCGGAGAAGGAAGGCGGCGGCGAAGATTAATGCATGCTGCCCCAAAAGGGCGTAGCGGTTTTGGCATAACGACATGCAAAAAACAAAAAACCCGGCGCGAGGCCGGGTTTTTCTGAATTCTAAGGCGAAAGCGCTCAGGCAGCTTCTTCCTGCTCGGCTTCTTCGTTGTCGGCCTTGGCGCCGCGCTTCGGACCCTTGTTGAGGTTCACCTCGATGAGGCGCACCGCTTCGGTTTCCGACATGCGGTTGACGGCCGCGATCTCTCGCGCCATGCGGTCGAGTGCCGCCTCATAAAGCTGGCGCTCGGAATAGGACTGCTCCGGCTGGTTGTCGGCGCGGTAGAGGTCGCGCACCACTTCCGAGATCGAGATCAGGTCGCCGGAATTGATCTTCGCGTCATATTCCTGGGCGCGGCGCGACCACATGGTGCGCTTGACGCGGGCGCGGCCCTGCACAACTTTCAGCGCGCGATCGACATAATCTTCTTCCGACAGCTTGCGCATGCCGATGGAGGTCGCCTTCGCAACCGGCACCTTCAGGCGCATCTTGTCCTTCTGGAAGTCGATGACGAACAGTTCCAGCTTGTGGCCCGCAACTTCCTGCTCGTCGATCGAGACGATCTGGCCGACGCCATGCGCCGGATAGACGATGTACTCGCCGGTCTTAAAACCGTGACGCGCTGCGCTGGACTTCTTCTGCGGGGTGATAGTTGCCATTACGCCATGAACTCCTTGGTGTGGTACCGGCATTCTGCCGGCCGAACTCGCGCGATCGGGTAACCGATCGTTAGCCGCGCAACGATGAACCCACCGGAAAAGCCGAGGCCGGCAAACCGCATAATTGCGATCGCCTGCCCCAGATCACTCTGGTCCGGATTGAGAAATTCACCTTTCAGTGATTTGGGGCGTTTGCGCCATAAATCGACGTTGTGTCACCGGCATGTTTGGTTGATGTAGCACAAAAAGTCGGAAGAATCAAGGTTTTGCTGCACGCGCGAAGGCCATGCGCCATCGCCGCCTGTCAAGGCGGTTAATGTGCCGTGCCTATTACGCGGCGTTATGCTGGCTGACTCAGCGGTCTTGTCAGTCGCCTTCGCCGGGCTCGGCGGAGAAATATTTCTCGAACTTGCCGGCCTCGCCATCGAAGGATTTGGCGTCGGCCGGCGGCTCCTTCTTGGCGGTGATGTTGGGCCATTTATCAGCATATTCGGTGTTGATCTGCAGCCATTTGTCGAGACCCGGCTCGGTATCCGGCTTGATCGCGTCGGCCGGGCATTCGGGTTCGCAGACGCCACAGTCGATGCACTCGTCGGGATGGATGACGAGCATGTTCTCGCCTTCGTAGAAACAGTCGACCGGACAGACCTCGATGCAGTCCATGTATTTGCATTTTATGCAATTGTCGGTCACGACATAGGTCATCAGTCGGCTCCGGGACGTCCCGTTTTTGTTGGGCTTTTTTGGTCAGGTAACGCCTTTACCCGCTGCTTGCAAGGGCAGCCATTGCCGCGCGACACCGATGTTCCGGAATGGAATTCCAGAGGGGCGATGCGGCTAAGCCCGGTTATGCGTCAGTCGTCGTCGAACAACCGGTCGGTATCCCGGCGTTCCTTCTTGGTCGGGCGGCCGCTGCCGGCATCGCGCAGCGCGGGAATCGCATCCGGAACGGCCTCGCCTTTTGGCACCGGCGGTGGCGACATATCCTCGTAAAGCAGGCGCGCTTCCTCGGCCGGGCCGCGCCGGCTCCCCGTGCCGAGCACCTTCCAGATGAAGATGCGTCGCTCAAGAGTGATGGTCAGGACGTCGCCGACCCGAACCATATCGGAGGCCTGCGCTGCTTTGTCGCGATTGATGCGGACGCGTCCGGCCACCACCAGCTTCGCGGCAAGCGATCGCGATTTCACCGCACGCGAAAAGAACAGCCATTTGTCGATGCGCTGGCGGGCATCAGTGACCATCGGAGCGAGCGGGGCTTACTTCTTCAGCTGGTCGCGCAACGCGGCGAGCTTGGCGAATGGAGAATCCGGGTCGAAGCGCACAGGACGCTCCTCGCGAGGCTTAGGCTGGAACGCGGGCTTTCCACCTGGCGCGCCACCCTTGCCGTCCTGCCTGCCGCCCTTCCAGTCAGGCCGGCTTTCGCGACGATCGGAACGCTCGCCCTGCGGCTTGCCGTCGCGCCGCTCTCCCGCCTCGCCCTGGGGCTTGGGCTTGAATTTGCTGCGGTCGAAGCGCGGCTTGCCGGCGCCGTCGCGGCGTCCTTCATGGGTGGGCCGGCTGCCTGGAGCGCCGGCCGGTTGTCCGCCGGTGGCATCTGCGGGCGCGTCGCCACGGCCGTCGCGCGCGGCTTGCCCGTTGCGCGGGCGATTGTCCCGTGAATTGTCACGGGGCCGGTTGTCATGGTGGCGGTGGCGCGGGCGCTGGTCGAAGCGGCCCTGCCGCCACAACAGAATGGGTTTTGGTTCCTCGGCCTCTGGAACAGCCTCGCCAGTGGCGGCTTCCGCCGCCGCGGCAGGCTCGGCCGAAACTGCTTCCGTTGCAGGCGAGGTTTCGGAAGCCGGCTCTGCCGGTGCGACCTCAACCTCGGCGGCTTCGGGTTCTGCCTCTGGCTGAGCCGCTGATACCGCAGGCACTTCAGCTGCGGTTTCCGCTGCAGGCAGCTCCTCTTCCGTGACCTCAGCCGGAGTTTCCAGCTGAGGTTCCGCGACAGGCTCCGCTTCGGTTGCGGGTTCCGCGGGAACTTCGGCTGTGGCCTCTGCCGCGGTAGCCGCTTCCGATTCCGAACTCTCGGCCGGCGCCTCGGCGGCTGTGTCCGCAATCGCGGCTTCCACTGCCTTGGCCTGCTCGGCTTGTTCTTGCGCCGCCTGCTTAGCCGCGGCGGCTTCACGCGCGGCATTGTCCTGTGCCTCGAGCCGCGCCTTCACCTCGGCCACCGGCTTCGGCTCGGCGCGATAGCCGAGACCTTTCAAAATCTCTTCCATGTCGTCGGCAGTGGCGCCGAGGATCGACATCATCGGCGGCGTCACCATGAAGGACTGACCGTCATAGGCGCCCTCGGGCCGCTGACCGAGGCCCGGCTTCCAGTTGGTTGCCGGCCGAATCAGATCGGCCAGCCGTTCAAGGATGTCGACGCGCACCGCGCGACGGCCGAGATTGCGGTAGCCGGCCAGCTTGTAGAAGGTCTTGTCGAAGGTGGGATCGATGACCACCGAGGTGCGGCCGGAGGCCAGCGCGTGAACCACGTCGCCAAAGCCGGGCTTGTCCTTGCCGTCGTTCCTCAGGGCCCATAACAGCGTCACCAGTCCGGCCGGGGCCGGCTTGATCAGCGCAGGCACGAAGACGTGGTAGGCGCCGAAGCGCACGCCGAGCCGGCGAAGGGCGGCGCGGCCTTCCTGGTCGAGCGACTTCATCTCCTCGGCGATGTCGCGGCGGTTGATGAGGCCGAAATGCTCGACGAGCTGGAAGGCGATGCCGCGGCCGATGCCGGTGATCTGCTCGGCGTTCTTGAGGTCGACCAGCGGCTTCAGCAAGGACTCGATCTGAAAATTGACGAAGCGCTCGGCGCGCGCCGCGACCTTGTCGCGGGCTGGACCGGTGAGCTGCTCGTCGGCCAGCAGCACAAGGCGCGGCTTCAGCGGCTCGTCGCCTGCGACCAGCGTGCCGATCGGCGCGCCGATCCAGCGCAGCGTGCCGTCGGAGCCGAGCGCGATGTCGCCGTTGGCCGAGGCGCCGAAGCGCTCGGCCCGCGCCTCGAATTCGGCTGCAAGCGCCTTTTGGGCTGCCGTGCGCACCGCCTTGGCGTCCTCGCCGCCGGCGCTCTGGTCGGCGGTGAAGCGGAACCCCTGCAGCTCGCCGACATGGTGGCCTTCGACGAGGACGGTTCCGGTTGGGCTAATTTCGGCTTCAGGCATGGTATTTTCTCTAAGGCGCCGCATGAGGACGGAAGTCCTGCGGTCTACGAAGCGTTTCGTCAACCGCTCATGCAGCGCATCCGACAATCTGTCTTCGATTTCGCGCGTCTTTTCCTGCCAGTGTGCCTGATCGGCCAGCCAGCCGGGCCGGTTGGAGACGAAAGTCCAGGTGCGGATCTGGGCAATCCGGTGCGACAGCGTGTCGATGTCGCCCTCGGTGGTGTCGGCACGGCGGACCTGCTCTGCCATGTAATTCTCGTCGACATGGCCATGCCTGGCAAGGTCCGTGTAGATCGAGGCGATCAGGTCGGCATGCTGGGCCGGCGCGATCTTCCTGTAGTCGGGGAGGGCACAGGCCTCCCACAGCAGCGCCACGCGCCTGGCGTCGGTGGCAAGCGCCCGGATGTCCTCGTCGCGGGACAAATGCTCGAGCGCCTGTGCATCCACTGCCGGCAGCGCACGGGTCAGGCCTTCGACCGGTGCGTTGGTCTCGATGGAGCGCTTCAGCGCATCGAGGCTGGCGAAGTCGAAATGCGCGGTGCGCCATTGCAGCACCTTCACCGGGTCGAACTCATGCCCTTCGATCTTCTTGACCAGATCTTCGTCGAGCGGATCGACCTGGCCGGTGACGCCGAAGGTGCCGTCGCGCAAGTGCCGGCCAGCGCGGCCGGCGATCTGGCCGAGCTCGGCCGCCGTCAGGTTGCGATACTGGTAGCCATCGAATTTACGGTTCTGGGCGAAGGCGACATGATCGAGATCGAGGTTTAGGCCCATGCCGATCGCATCGGTGGCGATCAGGTAATCGACATCACCTGACTGGAACAGCGCCACCTGCGCGTTGCGAGTGCGCGGCGATAGCGCGCCGAGCACGACGGCCGCACCGCCCTGCTGGCGGCGGATCAGTTCGGCGATGGCGTAGACCTCGTCGGCGGAAAAGGCGACGATCGCCGTGCGCCGCGGCAGGCGGGTCAGCTTCTTCGAGCCGGCATAGGCGAGATGCGACAGCCGTGGCCGAGTCACCACCGACACGCCCTTCAGCAGACGCTGGAGGATGCCGTGCATGGTGGCCGCGCCCAGCAGCAGCGTCTCCTGACGGCCGCGCAGATGCAGGATGCGGTCGGTGAAGATGTGGCCGCGCTCGAGATCGCCGGCCAGCTGGACCTCGTCGATGGCGACGAAGGCGGCGTCGGTCTGGCGCGGCATAGCTTCCACCGTGCAGACCGAATATCTGGCGCCGTCGGGCTGGATCATCTCCTCGCCGGTGATGAGCGCCACCTTGTGAGCGCCGACCTTCTCGCAGACGCGTGTATAAACCTCGCGAGCGAGCAGCCTGAGCGGCAGGCCGATAATGCCGCTTTCATGCGCCACCATGCGCTCGATGGCGAGATGGGTCTTACCGGTATTGGTCGGCCCGAGCACGGCAGTCACGTCGCGGCCCGACAGGATCAGCGGCTCAGTGTGTTTCGACTGGATGTTCATCGACCTGGAAATAAGGCTCTCTGCCTCGCGTTGTCGGGAGCGCGCCCCATGGTGGCGCGTGTGACAAGCGACACATAGGGATTTCGGGCGCGAAGCGAAAGCGGAATGTTCCAACGGCAGCTCGAAGGCTCCCGTCTGGTGTTGTCAACCGGTCCTGATTTAACAGTTGGAACGAGTCTGGAACGAATCAGCTACGAATCGCTGACTCTTGCTGATTCAGGTTTTGTTCACGGCTATATCTGGGTTTTTTGCCGGCGAGTCTCACCACATGCTGAATCGCTGAACTGGCCCGATTCATGCAGGGCGGACGTCGTCGTTAACATTTGCCGGTGAACGATCGGCGCAGGCCGGCAGGCGTCACCCAACATTATGAAATTATTGATCTTTCCTAACGCGCCTTAACGGTTCGAGGGGTGTTTTCAGCCTTTGTCGTTAACCTTCCGGTCAAAGCCGGAACGAAACGGCGACGAATCAGCGCTGGCGGAAGTTTCCCCGTTTGTTCACCCCAACATGTTGTGTTGTGAACAGGTTTTCCACCGAGAATCCACAGGCGGGAACAGGGGTTTGCACAGGCTGCGCGACCCCCGCTAACCTTTTCGGGCCGCTT
>NZ_RZPG01000003.1:0-54771 GCF_004022765.1 Mesorhizobium sp. M6A.T.Cr.TU.014.01.1.1 | reverse complement strand
GGCTGCGCGACCGCCGTTAACCTTTGCGTGCCGCTTCGGCACAAATCGGCCTCCCGCAATCGGTCGGCAGCAGTCGTTGCAGGACCAGACTCGGCCACCCGCTGAACGGCAGGTTCAAGATACGTCCTCTCCCACGACATAGCGCTGCAAAGTAGGGCCGATGTTCTGGATGATCTCGTCGTGGGACAGGGCGACGACGGGCGGAAGCCGCAGCAGGTATCGGCACATCGCCAAACCCAGCAACTGGCTCGAAACGAGCCCCGCCCGTCGGCCGGCGTCGGCGGGGTCGGCGACCGCCGCGACCACCGGCCTCACCTGGTTGCCAAATACGTCGCGCAACTTTTCGGCAGCGAATTCGTTCGACGTCGCCGAACGCAGCAGAATGGCCATGCCAGGACCGCTGGCCGGGCTCTCCCAGATTTCGAGAAAACGCCTGATCAACGTTTCGCCGACGGCGTTTCGGTCGAGCACCCGCAGTGCCGGCAATTGCAAGTCGATTACCGCCGCCCTGGCGAACAGCTCGTCCTTGCTGCGGAAATAGCGGATCACCATGGCCGGATCGATCGAGGCATGCGCGGCGACGTCGCGGATGGAGGCGCCGTCGTAGCCGTGCTCGGCGAACAGAAGCCTCGCGGCCTTAAGGATTTGGGCGCGCGTGCGGTCCGACTTGCTGGGTTTCTTCGGCTGATTCTCGGTCATGAAAATTCATATGCCAACGACCGTTGACAAATGCAATAGGTCCAACTAGAAAGTCAACGATCGTTGACAAATGGAGAGAGAAATGTTGCCCGATACAACAGATACAACAGAAGTCCTGATCATTGGCGCCGGCCCGACCGGCATGGCGCTGTCCATCGTGCTGCACCAGGCCGGTGTCGATCATGTTCTGATCGACAGACTGGCGCAGGGGCTTCAGACCTCGCGGGCTGGCGTCATCCACGCCCAGACGCTGGAATCGCTGGAGCCTCTCGGCGTCACGCAGCGGCTGAGCGAACTTGCGCTGAAGCTGCAGAATTTCGCTATTCGCGACCGCAATCGGGCGCTGCTCAAGCTCGATTTGGGCAAGCTTCCGTCGAGGCATCCCTATTTGATGATGCTGCCTCAGAACCTGACCGAGCAGGTGTTCGCCGAACGGATTGCCGCCCTTGGCGGCGTGGTTCACCGCATGGTCGAGGCCAAGGCGGTCGTTCAGGGCGTTGACGGCGCGCGCGTGACGGTGGTCGAGAACGGCCTCGAGAAACTGATAGCGGCGCGCTATGTCGTTGGTGCCGACGGCATTCACAGCCTGGTGCGTAAGTCGACCGGCATCGAGTTCGACGGCGCGGCCTATGACGCTTCGTTCGTACTCGCCGATGTTCGTCTCGACTGGCCGGTTGGGCCGACCGAAGTGTCGCTGTTCTTTGCACCAGCCGGGCTGGTGGTGGTGGCACCGCTTCCGGACGGATCATACCGGGTCGTCGCAACCATGGATGATGCGCCGGAAAAGCCCGAGGTCGCCGACATCCAGGCGCTGCTCGACAGCCGTGGACCGACCAAAAACAGAACCCGGGTGCTCGAGCTGTCGTGGAGTTCGCGTTTTCGCGTGCATCACCGCCTGGTCCGCTCGTACCGCAAGGACCGGTTGTTCCTCATGGGTGATGCCGCGCACGTGCACAGCCCGGCGGGAGGGCAAGGCATGAACACCGGCATCATCGACGCGGTCGTGCTTGGTCAGTTGCTTGGCGACGTGGTGAACGGCGTGCGCCCGGAAGCGGAGCTCGACCTCTACGAAGCGCTGCGGCGTCCTGCGGCCCAAGAGGTGCTTGAATTGGCGGGCACGATGACCGAGATGGCGCTTACCCGCAGTCCGGTGAAGCGGTTCGTCCGCAATCTCGTGCTTTCCGTGCTGAACCTCAACCCATTCCTGAAGCGTCGCATCGCCTTGAAACTGTCAGGCCTCAGCCGGGCGCCGCTTGCCCGCCTGCCCGCACACCTTCGCGCGAGCCAGGTCCGATCGCCCAGACCAAGCCTGCAGCCGAACCAGGGCTGAAGTTTGTCGCCTGACAGCCGCGATTATCCGGGCCAGCGTCGATCTTGCCCGTACCGGCCGCTGGAGTGGCAGATCAATTATCGGCGAGGAGCCGACGCCTCAGGCGATATACTGACCGCCATTGGCTGATATGGTCGAGCCGGTGATGAAGCCGGCATCGTCGGAAGCGAGGAAGACGACGCAGCGTGCGATCTCTTCCGGTTCGCCGAGGCGGCCGACCGGGATCTGCGGAATGACACGCTCGTTGAGCACCTTTTCATCCATCGCCCTGACCATCTCGGTGGCGATGTAGCCGGGGCAGATGACATTGACGGTGATGCCGGCCCGCGCCCCTTCCTGTGCGAGCGCCTTGGTGAAGCCGATGTCGCCGGCCTTCGACGCCGAATAGTTGACCTGGCCGGCCTGTCCCTTCTGGCCGTTGATCGAGGAGATGGTGATGACGCGGCCGAACTTGCGGTCGCGCATGCCGCCCCACAGCGGGTGCGTCATGTTGAAGACGCCCGACAGGTTGGTATCGATGACCTCTTTCCACTGCTCGCGCGTCATCTTGTGGAACATGGCGTCGCGGGTGATGCCGGCATTGTTGACCAGAACGGAAACCGGGCCGAGATCGGCCTCGATCTGCTTGATGCCGGCGGCGCAGGCATCGTAGTCGGCGACCGACCATTTGTAGACCGGGATGCCGGTCATCGCGTTGAATTTTTGCGCCGCTTCGTCATTGCCGGCGTAATTCGCGGCAACCCTGTAGCCGGCGTTTTTCAGTCCGATTGAAATCGCGGCGCCAATACCGCGCGACCCGCCGGTGACGAGTGCTACCTTTGTCATGCTGTCCTCCCCTTTCTTAATTCGTGCGTGGCAGGCGGGGAACGCTCTAACGGCGATTGAGCCCCGTTCGCCACCGACTATTTCACGGCTTGCCTGGTGCATGAACCCCGAAAATCGAAATCGATTTTTCGGAAAGGATTATGCGCAAGCTCAAAGTGCTACAGCGTGCGCGTCCCAAGGGACGCGCGGCGCTGTAGCCTGTCTTCACAGCGCTTCCACGCACATAGCAACGCCCATGCCGCCGCCGATGCACAGCGTGGCGAGGCCTTTCCTGGCATTTCTGCGGCGCATCTCGTAGACCAGCGTGTTGAAGATGCGGGCCCCCGAGGCGCCGACCGGATGGCCGATGGCGATGGCGCCACCATTGACGTTGACGATGGACGGGTCCCAGCCCATGTCCTTGTTGACGGCGCAGGCCTGCGCGGCGAAGGCCTCGTTGGCCTCGACCAGGTCGAGGTCGCCGACCGACCAGCCGGCCTTGGCCAGCGCCTTGCGCGAGGCGGGGATAGGCCCGGTGCCCATGATCTGCGGGTCGACGCCCGCGGTCGCCCAGGAAACGATGCGCACAAGCGGCGTGATGCCGCGTTTTGCGGCTTCGGCTTCGGTCATCAGCACCACGGCAGCGGCGCCATCGTTGATGCCGGAAGCATTGGCTGCGGTCACGGTGCCTTCCTTGTCGAAGGCGGGCTTGAGCTTGATCATCGCCTCGATCGTGGCGCCGTGGCGGATGTATTCGTCCTGGTCGACAATGGTGTCGCCCTTCTTGCCCTTGACGGTGAAGGCAACGATCTCGTCCTTGAATTTTCCGGCCTTCTGGGCGGCCTCGGCCTTGTTCTGCGAGCCGACGGCGAATGTGTCCTGGTCGTCGCGGGTAATCTGGAACTGCCGGGCAACGTTCTCCGCCGTATTGCCCATGTGGTAGCCGTAGAAGGCATCGGTCAGGCCGTCCTTGATCATGGTGTCGATCAGCTTGAAGTCGCCCATCTTGACGCCGCTGCGCAGGTGCTGCGCATGCGGCGCCATCGACATCGATTCCTGACCGCCGGCGACGATGATTTTTGCATCTCCTATAGCGATCTGCTGCATGCCAAGCGCGATGGCGCGCAGGCCCGAGCCGCAGAGCTGATTGAGGCCCCAGGCGGTCGCTTCCTGCGGCACGCCGGCCGCCATCGCCGCCTGCCGTGCCGGGTTTTGGCCTTGAGCCGCGGTCAGGATCTGGCCGAGGATCACCTCATCGACCTCCTTGCCGTCGACGCCGGCACGGGCGAGCGCTTCCTTGACGGCGACGGCGCCCAGTTCATGGGCCGGTGTGTTGGCAAAGGCGCCGTTGAAGGAACCGACGGGCGTGCGCGCCGCACTGGCGACGACAATGGCATTGGAAGCGGGCATGTTCTTCTCCAGACTTCAGGGGTCGAATTTGAGGCGCGGTTAGGGACTTTTCTTGCCCTTTCCGTGACCCAAGTCAAACCGGAAATGGGCATGCCGCCCATGCGCGGCAAGCAGGTTGCGCGTCGCCATGGAAACAGCCCGCCCGTTGCCGCGCAGCATATTTAGGCTGCCGTGCAGCATTAATCGATCCCGCACTGCACAAACCACTTGGAATTGTGACGCTTTTGCGCATATCCTTGAAAAGCGCAATCGTTACCGGCCGCTTACTCAAGTGCGCCGGTGTCCCGGGAGGATACTGATGGCCGCGAAAGACGAACCGATTATCATCAAGAAATATGCCAATCGCCGCCTCTACAACACCGGCACCAGCACTTATGTGACGCTCGAGGATCTTGCCGACATGGTCAAGAAGGGCGAGGAGTTCACCGTCCAGGACGCCAAAACCGGCGACGACATTACCCATCCTGTGCTGACCCAGATCATCTTCGAGCTGGAGAACAAGGATGGGCAGAACATGCTGCCGATCCCGTTCCTGCGCCAGTTGATCGCCTTTTACGGCGACCAGATGCAGATGATCGTGCCGAGCTTCCTCGAGCAGTCGATGATCGCCTTCTCAAAGGAGCAAGAACGCTTCCGCGAGCAGATGAAGGGTGCCTTGGGCAAGTCGCCGCTGGACATGATGAAGATCGCCACGCCGATCAAGGCGCTGGAAGAGCAGACGCGCCGCAACATGGAGATGTTCCAGAATGCCATGCGCCTGTTCACGCCCTTCCCACCCGCAGGCTCGAATGGTTCGTCTGCGCCGCCGGCAGAGCCGGCCAGGAAAGAAGGGTCGGAAAAACCCGATGACCTTCAGGAGTTGAAGGAACAGATCGCCGCCATGCAGCGCAAGCTCGACACCATGTCGTGATCACTGGCCGGACAAGGTCCGGCCGAAACCATCCTCTGCAGCCTTGTCAGAACATCTCCGCCTCGAATGAGGCAGAGATGCCATCCGGCCCACGCTATTTCGTCGTCACGGTCACCAGGGCGGTAACGGGTTTGCCGTCCACAAGGACGGGCTTGTGATGATCATCGGCAAGCAGGATGCCGATCACGTGCTTGCCGGCGGCATCCGGGCAATGGCCGAAACGAGCCTTGATAAGATCGCCGCCAAGGTCGCTATTCATGCTGTTGTATGGCCTGCCGGGGATGTTGCAACTGTCTCCGTCGGGATCGATCTTCATATGCACGTGGCCGCATTGGCTGTTGTCGCCGCATTTGCCTGCAGGAAGCAGCGTGAGGTTGCTCCTGACGATGACGCCTATCGCCTTTTCCGCATCATTGCCGAGCTCGATGACCGAACCGGCGGCCGGCCAAACAATTTCCAGGGTAGGCCGATCTTCGGCCTGGGCAGACCCGAGCAATAAGGAGAAAGCGAGGGCAGTCGTTGCGATGATGCGATGCATGGTAACCTCCGTTGTTGTGTAATCACCGATTACATATGAATCGCTCCGGAGCAAGAAAATAATCAGTGATTACATTTTGGCCTTGTGCTATTGGAAAGGCATGACCAGCACCACGGATTCCGGCGAAGCCGCCAACCCCAAGCGCTATCATCATGGCAATCTGGTCGAGGCTTTGATCGCTGCAACCGTGGAGATCATCGAAGAGCGCGGCGCGGAGCATGTGTCTGTGCGCGAGGCCGCAAAGCGTGCCGGCGTTTCGCCCGGCGCTCCATTCCGGCATTTTCGGTCGAAAACAGCACTGCTGACCGCAGTCGCCGAACAGGCCATGAGCCGGCTGACCGAGGCCGTTGCCGATGCGCAGTCAAAAGCCGACAGTGCAGATCCCATTGCGGCCTTCGAAGCAATCGGACAAGGCTATCTGGAATGGGCGATCAGCAATCCCACGCATTTCCAGATCATCAGTTCTCGAACGCTGATTGATTTCGACGCGTCGGACAATCTTCGTGATCAGAATGAAGCCATTCGCCGGAAGATGATCGACCTGCTGACCCAGGCGCAAAAAAAGGGTCGGCTTTCCCCGGACACCGACTTCGATCATCTGGTGCTTGCCGCACGTGCCTTTGTCTATGGGTTGGCGCGCATGGCGATTGATGGCCATTTTCCGGAGTGGCATCCGTCGGAGCAGCCGTCCCTCGCCGTGCGGAGGGCCCTGCGTCTTTTCATGAGCCAGATGACCATTTCCAAAACGCGGTCTTAGGAACACCCCAAAGAGGCTCCCCGGGATCGCTGACGAAACTGTTTTCACAGGGCCTGTCAGGCGCACAACTTCGACTGAGGCCGGCCTCTTCATGACAAAAATTTCATGTCGTCGCCGATCCGTGCCGCTGTTCTTGCGCGGCACGAGACATATATGCTGCACTGCAATATGCTTCCGTTAGCACCTACCGAAGGATTCCGCCTTGCCCAGCAGAAAAACCGCCATCGTCACCGGGTCTACCTCGGGCATCGGTCTGGCCATCGCCCATGCGCTCGCGGCGGAAGGCTACAACGTCGTCGTCAATTCCTTTTCCGACACGGCCGACGACCGGGCCATCACCGATGCGATCGCCAAACATCACAAGGTGAAGGCCGCCTATATCAAGGCAGACATGTCGAAACCGGCCGAATGCCGGGCGCTGGTTGCGAAGGCAGCCGAAACATTCGGTTCGGTCGACATACTGGTCAACAATGCCGGCATCCAGCATGTCGCGCCGGTGGAAGAATTTCCGATCGAGAAGTGGGATGCCATCATCGCCATCAATTTGTCGTCGGCCTTCCACACCATCGCCGCCGCCATCCCGCTGATGAGAGAAGCCGGCGGCGGCAGGATCGTCAACATCGCCTCGGCCCACGGGCTGGTCGCCTCGCCGTTCAAGTCGGCCTATGTCGCGGCCAAGCACGGCATCATGGGGCTGACCAAGACCGTCGCTTTGGAGCTGGCGCGCGACAAGATCACCTGCAACGCCATCTGCCCCGGCTATGTGCTGACGCCGCTGGTCGAGGCGCAGATCCCCGACCAGATGAAGGCGAACAAGATGGACCGCGACACGGTGGTCCGCGAGGTCATGCTCGAAAAGCAGCCGACCAAGGAATTCGTCACGGTCGAGCAGGTTGCCGCTGCCGCGGTGTTCCTGTGCTCGGATGCGGCAGCGCAGATCAACGGCACGCATATTTCGGTCGACGGCGGCTGGACCGCCCAGTGAATTTGGGCGCGCAAAACACATCTGGCCGACAAATCAAGGGCAACGCCATGACGACAAACGGCAAGGCGGAGGAGCCTAAGAAGATCAACGTCGCGCTGCAGGGCGGCGGCTCGCACGGCGCCTTTTCCTGGGGCGTGCTCGACCGGCTGCTTGAGGACGGACGGCTCGACATCGCGGCGGTTTCGGGCACCAGCGCCGGCGCCATGAACGCGGTGGCGCTGGCCGACGGCTTCGTCCGCGGCGGCGTCGAGGGCGCGCGGCGGAAACTCGACGATTTCTGGCGCGCAGTGGCGCTGAAGGGGCGGTTCAGCCCGGTGCAACGCATGCCGTGGGACGTGGCCTGGGGCAACTGGTCGATCGAGAATACGCCCGGCTATCTCTTTTTCGACACCATGTCGCGGGTGTTCTCGCCCTATGTCGCCAACCCGCTCGGCCTCAACCCGCTGCGCGACGTGATCGAGCAGGAGATCGATTTCGGCAATGTGCGCGCCTGCAAGTCGATGGAGTTGTTCATCTCCGCGACCAATGTCGAGACAGGGCAGTTGCGCGTCTTTTCCGATGGCGAGATCGACCTCGACACGGTGATGGCGTCGGCCTGCCTGCCGCAGCTGTTCCGCGCCGTCGAGATCAAGGGCGTGCCCTACTGGGACGGCGGCTATGGCGGCAATCCGGCGCTGTTCCCGTTCTTCAAGACGGCTGCCACCGAGGATGTGCTGTTGGTGCAGATCAATCCGGTGGTCCGCGAGGGGACGCCGAAGAGCGCCAACGAAATTCAGAACCGCATCGACGAGATTACCTTCAATGCCGGGCTGCTGCGTGAATTCCGTTCGATCGCCTTCGTCAAGGAACTGATCGCCGCCGGCCGGCTGCCGCATGGCGAATACCGCGACATCCGCATGCACCGGATCGATGCCGACGAGGCGTTCAAGGACCTGTCGGCGTCGTCCAAGGTCAATGCCGAATGGGCGTTCCTGACCTATCTGCGCGACCTTGGCCGCACCGCCGCCAGCGACTGGCTGGAGGAGAATTACGACGCCGTCGGCAAGCGGCCGACGCTTGATCTCTCAGGCGAGCTCGACGACGGCTTCAAGCCGGTGCGTGGTCCGGCACCGGGCCGGCGGGTCAAGGAGTTCCTCGCGGCACGCAAGAAGCCGGAGGCGGCGCGCCGCCAAGCCTGAGGCATTTGGAGACGTCAGCCTTTTTTCAAGGCTAGATCGATCACCCTGATCAGTGCGGCCGCCGCTTGCCGCTGTTCGTCAGGATCGCTGATGCGCGTCTTCATGCCTTCCAGCCCGTCGAGCAGCATGTCGGCCAGCAATTTTGCCGACAGGCCCTTGGCGGTGAGATCGACGCCATTTTCGACGGCCTCGTCCTCGATTGCGGTTGCGACATGCTCGACAAGGCCGCCGCGCCAGCATCCGACCAGATCGGCCACGCTCGATTTCATGTCGAGGAGTTCAGCGCCGTGCGGCGAGGCGTGGACGGTGCGCATCATCGAGATCAGCGCTTCGTCGATGGCCCGCGTCATGCGCTCGGCGAAGGCGCCGTCGCCGGCAAGCGCCGCTTTCGCCTGCTCGATCGAACGGCCAAGCAGCATCATGGCGATGGCGCGGTAGATGTCGGTCTTGTTCTTGAATTGGAGATAGAGCGCCGGCCGCGACATGTCGGCGGCCCGCGCAATGTCGTCCATGGTGGTGCGGGCGAAACCATAGGCCAAAAACACCTTCATCGCGCCGTCGAGGATACGGGCGCGTTTGGGGTCTATGTCGGCGATGTCTTCGATCTCGATCATGGTGCAACTTTATCCTGCAAAAGCTCTGTTGACAAAATAACGAAATTTGTCAAGATGTTTGAGGGACGAAGCGAGCGCTTCTCCCTTGGGCTGTGGACGACAACGAAGGGTATCCCCATGCGCCTCACCGTCGACGGGCAGGCATTCGATATCAATGCCGATCCCGAAATGCCGCTGCTGTGGGCGCTGCGGGATCTCATGGGCAAGACCGGGCCGAAGTTCGGCTGCGGCATTGCCGCCTGCGGCGCCTGCACGGTGCATGTCGACGGCCAGCCCGTGCGCTCCTGTTCATTGCCGGTCGGTGAGGTCACTGGCGCGGTCATCACGATCGAAGGCATCGGCACCGAAGGCAGACTGCATCCGGTACAGCAGGCATGGCTGGAAGAGCAGGTCGCCCAGTGCGGCTACTGCCAGGCCGGCCAGATCATGAGCGCGGTGGCGCTGCTCGACGAGGTTGCCGACCCGACCGATGCCGACATCGACAATGCCATGGGCGGCAATCTCTGCCGCTGCGGCACCTACCCGAAGATCCGCGCGGCGATCAGACGAGCGGTCGTCCTCAAGACGGCGGGGATCTGACCATGGCCAGTGTCGGAAAGATCGCCCGCCGCACGTTTCTCATCGGCGCGGCTGCCATCGCAGGCGGCGTCGCCGTCGGCTACTATTACTACCGCAAACCCTATCCGAATCCGCTGGAAGGCGATCTCGTCGCTGATGAAGCGACCTTCAATCCCTATGTGAAGATCGGCGCCGACAACACCATCACCATCGTCGCGCCGCGCGCCGAGATGGGCCAGGGCATCTCGACGACGCTCGCCGCCATGGTTGCCGAAGAGCTCGATGTCGGGCTCGACCAGGTCAAGGTCGAGCACGGCCCGGCCTCCTACGCCTATTACAACTCAGCGATCCTGGAAGAGGGCGGTCCGTTCGCCTTCTTCGACGAAAGCATGACCGCGGAAGTAGTGCGCGCCGGCATGGGCGTGGTCGGAAAATTCCTCGCCCTCCAAGGCACCGGCGGCTCGGCCTCGACGCGCGACGCTTTCCTGAAGATGCGGCAGGCAGGTGCCGCCGCGCGGCAGATGCTGATTGCAGCGGCCGCGCAAAAGCTCGACATAGCTGCCGCCGATCTGGAAACGGCGAATGGCTCGATCCTGCACAAGGCGTCGGGCAAGTCGGTGACCTATGGCGCTGTCGCCGCGACCGCTGCGACGATGGCGCCGCCTGCGGATGTCCGGCTCAAGGACAAAGCTGACTGGAAACTGCTCGGCAAACCGCAAAAACGCATCGACATGCCGGCCAAGGTCACCGGGGCGCCGATCTTCGGCATCGACGTGACGTTGCCGGACATGCTGTACGGGACGATCAAGATGAGCCCGCGCTTCTGGGCCAAGCCGGTCAAGGCGGACCTCTCCAAGGCCGGCAAAATGCCGGGCGTGATCAAGATCGTGCCGATCGAAACGAATTACGGCCACGGCTTCGGCATTATCGCCGAAAACACCTGGGCGGCATTCAAGGCGGCGGAGGCGATCGACGCCGAATGGGCCGATCCCGAATATCCGTTGGACAGCGCCGCCATTTCCGAGGTGCTGAAGCAGGCGCTCAGCACCAAAGGCTCGGTGATGCGCGACGATGGCGATGTCGATACCGCCTTCGCCGACGCGCCGCGCGAAAAGATCGTCGAGGCCGACTATACGGTGCCCTATCTGGCACATGCGACGATGGAGCCGATGAACGCCACGGCGCGGTTGAAGGACGGCGTCCTCGACATCTGGTGCGGCAATCAGGCGCCGACCTTGGTGCGCCAGCTTTGCGCCAGTGTTGTCGGCATCGAGCAGGACAAGGTCAACGTCCACACCACATTCATGGGTGGCGGCTTCGGTCGACGTGTCGAGGTGGATTATGCGCTCTGTGCCGCGCTGATGGCGAAGGAGACCGCAGGCCGGCCGATCAAGGTGATCTGGACGCGCGAGGAGGACATGCGCCACGACGCGTACCGGCCAGCCGCGATCGGCAAATTCCAGGCGCGGCTTGGCGGCGACGGCATGCCGGTCGCCGTCGACATGACAATCGCCTCGCCATCGCTGATAGCCAGCACCTTGCGCCGGCTGTTTCCCTCGATATCGCCGCTCGGCCCCGACAAGTCGATCGTCGACGGAGCCCATAACCAGCCCTATACGATCCCGAACTACCGGGTGACTGGCGTCGCCGCACCCGTCTCCATCCCTGTCGGCTCCTGGCGATCGGTCGGCAGTTCAATCAACGGTTTCTTCCATGAAGGATTTCTGGACGAGATCGCCGTCGCCGGGAAAACCGATCCAGTCGAATTGCGCAAGAAGCTGATGGCTGCCTATCCGGCAGCGGTGAAGGTGGTCGAGAAGGTCGCCGAATTGGCAAAATGGGGTGAGGCGCTGCCCGCCGGCAAGGCCAAGGGCATGGCGTTCACGCTGTCCTTCGGCAGTTGGGTCGGCGAGATTGTCCAGGTCGCCGACACGCCAGCCGGAATCCGCATTGAGAAGGTGTGGATCGCCGCCGATGTCGGCACCGCACTCGATCCTGGCATCATCGAGGCGCAGCTCATCTCCGCCGCCATCTATGGCCTGTCGGCGGCGATGGCTCAGGAAATCAGCTTTGCCGACGGCATGGTCGAACAGTCGAATTTTCACGACTACGATGCCATGCGCATCTCCCAGTGTCCGGCGTTCGAAGTCGCAATACTGGAGAATTTTCACAAGATGGGCGGCGTCGGCGAGGTCGGCACGCCGCCGGCGGCACCGGCACTCGCCAACGCCATCTTCGCACTGACCGGCAAGCGCATCCGGACACTGCCCATGTCGAGGGAGGTGACCTTCGCATGAAACTGGTTTCCACCATGCTGACAGCTGCTGCCACGCTGTTTCGATGGCGCCTTTCCCAACGGCACCGGAAAGCCGAACACAGAACCGATGATGGTCGACGCAACCAAGGGTTTGCCCGAGGAATGCGGTCTACACGGTACTCTTGCATCCGCGTTGCGCCGAGTGCGATGTCGCAGACGAACGGCCGCGCTTGTCCGGCGCGCCTCATGGCGGCGAGCGCGTCCTGCCCAGCGAAGTAATAACCCATCAACTTTTCTGACTATATTGCGGTGCAACTTTGATGTAGAAGCTCGTTCGCCGATCACGGCAAGTTGAACACGGCCTTGCGCGCACCCATATCGGCGACGCGCCGAGTTAGAAGACGCGGCCTGGCCGATTCCCGCGCACTGGAAAAACGATGATGCCGAAATACAGGTTTCACAAGCTTGCAGCCATTGTTGTGCTTGTCGGGTTCGCTGCCTGGATGGTGACGGGCGAGTTCTCGTCCGTCGGGAGCGCGTCTGCCGACAACAAGCCCAAGGCAGGCGAAGTCGAGCAGCCAAACACGGCTGACGCGGGTAAGCCCAAGCCCACTGAGGCAGAACAGCCAAAGGCAGCCTTACGCACCGTCGCGGTCATAACCCCGCCGCGGCGCACCTATGCGCGCGCCATCCGGATTTCCGGACTGACCGAAGCCGATAAGCGCGCGGTCCTGGCGACGCGTGTCGCCGGCGTCATCGACAAGCTGCCGGTCAAGCAGGGACAGCGCGTCAAGACCGGCGACCTCGTGCTGATGTTGGCAGCCGAGGAAAAGCTTTCGGCGGTCAGCAACGCCAAGCAGCTTTTGGTTCAGCGTCAGGCCGAACTCGATGCAGCGTTGCGGCTGATGAAAACCGGCAATCTGCCCAAGCTGCAGCTCGACACGGCCCGCTCCAACCTTACGCTGGCCCAGTCGCACCTGGAAGCCGCGCAGGCCGAGCTCGACCGCAACGAGGTGAAGGCGCCGTTCGACGGCGTCATCGACCGGGTGCCGGTGGAGCTTGGCAGTTCCGTGATGCAGGGCGGTGAGGTGGCGACCATTCTGAAGCTCGATCCGGTAATTGCCCGCGGCGAAGTCAGCGAACGCGATCTCGGCTTTCTGAAGAATGGCGACAAGGCAAATGTACGGTTGGTCAGCGGCCAGAATGTCGAAGGGACCGTGCGCTACATCAGCCGCGACGCCTCCTCCGCCACCCGCACCTTCCGCGTCGAGATCGCAATCCCTAATCCCGAAGGCACCATCCCAGCCGGGATGACGGCCGAGATCGCGCTGAGCGCGCAACCGACCGACGCCGTCATGCTGCCGCGATCGGTGGTCACGCTCGGCGACAAGGGCGATCTCGGCATTCGCGCCGTCGATAAGGACGACAAAGTCGTGTTCTTCCCGATCGACCTCGTCGACGACACGCCAACCGGCCTGGTGCTCGGTGGCATCCCTGCCGATGCGCGCGTCATCGTCGCCGGCCAGGAACTGGTGAAGGAAGGCGAAGTTATCAAGCCGGTCGAGGCCGATCAGGCGACCATTCAGAAGCTGTTGGGCGAAGCGACGGCCGGGACGCAATAATCATGGATATCGTCAAGCTCGCAATCAACAATGCCCGGCTGACCATTTCGGTCCTGATCTTCCTCATCCTTGCGGGTGCGGTCGCATATCAGTCGACGCCGAAGGAAGCGGAACCCGACGTTCCGATTCCGATGATGTATGTCAGCCTGATCTATCAGGGCATCTCGCCTGAGGATTCGGAACGCCTTCTGCTGCGGCCGATGGAAGCCAAGCTGAAGAGCCTCAAGGGTCTCAAGGAGATGCGCTCGGCCGCCTTCCAGGGCGGCGGCTATGTGCTGGTCGAATTCCATCCGCAGACGGATCTGGCGACGGCGTTGCAGGACACACGCAGCAAGGTCCAGGACGGTAAGGCCGACCTGCCGCAGGCAGCCGAGGAGCCTGTGGTTACCGAAGTCAACATCTCCGAGTTCCCCGTCATGGTCGTGACGCTGTCGGGCGAGGTGCCCGAGCGCGTGCTCACGACGGCGGCGCGCGAGTTGCGCGACCGCATCGAGGAGGTGCCCGGCGTGCTGGAAGGCACGCTGCAAGGTGCCCGCGACGACCTCGTCGAAGTCGTCATCGATCCGATGAAACTATCTTCCTACGGGCTTCAGCTCGAGCAGCTGATCGGTGCGGTCGGCGATTCCAACAGTCTTGTCGCTGCCGGCAACATCGAAGGGTCCGAAGGCAAATACGCGATCAAGGTGCCTTCGCTGATCGAGACGCCGGAGGACGTGGCGGCGCTTCCGATCGTCGCCGGCCCCAATGCCGTGGTGCAGGCCAAGGATATCGCCACCGTCCGCTCCACCTTCAAGGACGCCGAGACGGTGACCCGTCTCGACGGTAAGCCGGCGATCGCCATCGAGGTGAAGAAGCGCATCGGCTCCAACCTGATCGACACGATTGCCAAGGTCAGGGAGGTGTCCGACGCCTTCATAAAGACCATGCCGGCAGGCATGCATGTCACCTACACGCAGGACAAGTCGGTCTTCGTCAACCAGTTGCTCGGCGATCTGCAGAACCACGTCGTGATCGCCGTGATCCTGGTGTTCATCGTCATTCTCTACGCGCTGTCGGGCCGGGCCTCGGTGCTGATTGGCCTCGCCATTCCATCGTCTTTCCTGATCGGCATCCTGCTGTTGGCCATGATGGGCTACACGATCAACATGATCGTGCTGTTCAGCCTCATCCTGGCGGTCGGCATGCTGGTCGACGATGCCATTATCGTCACCGAATTCGCCGAGCGGCGCATGAGCGAAGGCATGCCGAAGGCAGAGGCCTTCGAGCTTGCCGCCAAGCGCATGGCCGGTCCGGTCATCGCCGCGACGATGACGCGCATCGCCGCCTTTTCGCCTCTGCTGTTCTGGCCAGGCATCATCGGCGACTTCATGAAATACATGCCGATCACGCTGATTGTCACGCTTTCGGCCTCGATGCTCTATGCGCTGGTCTTTGCGCCGACGCTGGGCGCCTTGTTCGCCAAGGCGCCGCCCCATGACGAGGACGACAACCGTGATGGCTGGTACATGGCCGTGGTCAAGCAGGCGGTGCGCTTTCCCGTCACCGTGCTTCTGCTCACCGTCGCGCTTTTGTTCGGTGTCGGCTTTGCCTATTCGAAATACGGCGCAGGCGTCGAGTTCTTCCCGAATGTCGAGCCTGACTACGGCCTGCTCTATGTGCACGCCCGCGGCAACCTTTCGCTCGCCGAAATGGATGCCTCCACAAAGATCGCCGAGGACCGGCTTCTCGGCTGGCCAGGCGTGAAGTCGGTCTATACCCGTGTCGGCAAGACGCAAGGCGGTGGCCAGGACATACCTGAAGACGTGGTCGGCGTGATCCAATACGAATTCGTCGACTGGCGCGAGCGCAAATCGGCGAATGCGATCCTGGACGAACTGCGCGGCGTCATGGCCGGCATTCCCGGCGTCGACGTCGAGGTTCGCGTGCCCGAGGCCGGCCCGCCCACCGGCAAGCCGATCCAGATCAGGCTTTCGGCCGTCGATCCGAAAGATCTCGACGACAAGGCGCGCGCGGTCGCCGCCCGCATTGCCAAGGTGTCCGGTGTGATTGACATTTCCGACGGCCTGCCGCCGCCCGGCGTCGACTGGGCGCTTGAGGTCGATCGCGCCAAGGCGGCACAATACGGCATCAGCCCGACCTCGGTCGGAACGGTGGTGCAATTGGTGACGAATGGGCTGAAGCTCAGTGAATACCGGCCAGCCGGGGCGGATGACGCCGTCGACATCAGGCTGCGCCTGCCGGAAGACCGGCGCACACTGTCGGCGCTCGACGATCTCAGGGTGCAGACCTCGCAAGGCTCGGTGCCGATCTCGAATTTCGTCGTGCGCAAGCCGGAGCCGACCGTCGGCATCCTCAACCGCATCGACGGCGCGCGCACGGTGGTCATCCAGGCCAATGTCGCCGCCGGCGAACAGGTCGCTGCTGTCCAGCAGCAGGTCACCCAGGCCGTCGCCGACATGGACCTCGGCAGCGGCATACGCTGGAAGCTCGCAGGCTCGAACGAGGACAGCGCGGAGGCCAGCGCCTTCCTCAGCAAAGCTTTCGGCGCCGCGATCTTCCTGATCTTCATCGTGCTTCTGGCGCAGTTCAACAAGTTCACCAGCGTCTGGCTGGTGCTGTCCTGCGTGGTCATGGCGACAATCGGCGTGTTCCTGGGACTTCTGATAACAGGGGAGACCTTCGGCATCGTCATGTCGGGCATCGGCGTCATCGCGCTGGCCGGCGTGGTGGTGAACAACAACATCGTGCTGATCGACACCTATGACCGGCTGCGGGAAGAGGGCTGGGATAAGGTCGAAGCGGTTCTGCAGACGTGCCGCGAACGCGCGCGCCCCGTCGTGCTGACCGCCGTGTCGGCGATCCTCGGCGTGCTGCCGATCGCCTTCGGCCTCGGCCTCGAAATCTTCCATCACGAGACGACGATCAACGCGCCGTCGACGCAATGGTGGATTTCACTGTCCTCGGCGATCGTCTTCGGCCTGTCCTTCGCCACCGTGCTGACGCTGGTGGTGACGCCGTCGATGCTGATGGTGTTCACCCGGGCCAAGGTCAAGCCCGGCGCACGGCGCGGCTGGCTCAGCCGCTTGTTCGGGCGCGGCAAGGGTGCGATCTCGCCGGAGGAGTCGACACCAGAGCTGGACGCCGAACCGGCGATCGCCTTCCCGAAGGCCGCCGAATAGGCCGATTTTGCTTGGAGTGCCGCGCGTCCATTGGACGCTCAAAGAAGAGGCCGCTCGGGAACAACCGGGCGGCCTTTAGCATTGTAGCGGTATAGTAGCACCTCATGGCGAGGAATCTCTCATGACGCTCAGCACCATTCTCATCATTATTTTGATCCTCATCCTGATCGGCGCAGTGCCGACGTGGCCGCATTCGCGATCCTGGGGCTATGGCCCTTCCGGTATCGTCGGCGTCATTCTGATCGTGCTGCTGGTGCTGCTGTTGATGGGCAGGATCTGAAGCCTTGTGCGTACGGCAAGCCGCGGAGGCCTATCGGCCGCCGCTGCTTCTCCTGATCAGGCATCTTCTGTCAGGCGGCGATCCGGTTGCCTCCTGCACCGGCGGTTGGAATGCCGATGTCGTTCAGGGCATCCGCGATGGCTTTATCCAGCTCCGTATGCGGGATCGTGCCAATGATGCCTTCCAGCCTTGCCGAGGTTAGCTGGTGTGGCTCGAAGCGGAGATAGGACATCGAGACGAGCTCGCGCCACATCGCCACGAACGGGCTGCCGGCGCGCAGCACCCACCACGGCATCGACGTTAGTTTCAGCGTGCGCCCCAGGGCCTGTTCCGCGGCCGCTTTGATCTCCAGATCGGTGACGGCGTGGCCCGGAAAGTTCAGCGCCTCGTAGGAGCCGAGCTTGTTGAGGTTTTCGGTCAATCCGACGAAAGCCTTGGCCAGGTCTGGCAGATAGGCCCATTCATGCACGAGATCGGCCGGTCCGGGGGCCGTATAGACACCCTTGTCCATCTTGGCGGCCACAATCAAATCGAACCACGAGCCGGTGCCGGTGCCACCAAAAAAGTCGCCGGCGCGCAGCAGAATGGTCCGCACGCGGCCCGCTTCAGCCTCGCGGCGAAAGAGGCCTTCCATGGCGACGCGGATGCGGCCCTTTTCGGTCGTCGGGAGAAATGGCGTGTCTTCGGTGATCACCGCCGGCATCGGCGAGCCGTAATTGTAAACGTTGCCTGGAGCGAGGTGCAATGCGTCGTTCGCCCGGCACGCGGCCATGACGTTCTCCGCCATCGGCAGGCACTTGCCCCAGTCGGTGTAGATCGGGTTGAGGCCGTTGAAGATGATGTCGACGCCTTCGGTGGCGCGGATAAGCGCTTCGCGATCAAGGCCATCGCCGGCGACGGCCGTGGCGCCGGTGAGCTCTGCCGGTATCCTGCCGCTGCGGGTGATGGCGCGGACATCGTAGCCAGCGTCGATAAAGGCCTTGGCCACCACGCGGCCGAGCCGGCCATTGGCACCCAGAATTGCGATCTTGGTCATTTTTCGTCTCCGTGTTTGCGTTACGTTCACAATATGATCTGCTCGCAAACGAATGGAAATTGACTGAATTTGGAGATCTGATATTCAGTTCTGAATGGAAATCGACTGGAACCTAATCAAGAGTTTCGTCACCGTGGCGGAAACCGGCAGCCTGTCTGCTGCCGCGCGCAAGCTGGCTGCAAGCCAGCCGACGCTCGGCCGCCATATCGCCGAGCTGGAGCAGGCGCTCGGCGTCACCCTGTTCCGGCGCGGGCGGCGCGGCTATGCGCTGACCGAAGCCGGTAGCACGCTCTATGAACGCGGCCGAGCGGTAAGCGAGCAGGCGAGCGCCTTTTCGCTTTTGGCACTGGGATCGGTCGAGGCGATCGAGGGCACGGTGCGGATTGCCGCCAGCGAGGTGGTGGCGGCCTATGTCCTGCCCGAGATGACGGCGCGGCTGGGTGCCGAGGAGCCCTGCATCGAGGTCGAGATTGTCGCGTCGAACCAGGTTGAGAACCTTTTGCGCCGCGATGCCGATATCGCCATCCGCATGGTCAAGCCGGCGCAGAACGAGCTGGTGGCGCGCAAGGTGACCGACATTCCGCTCCGCGCCTGCGCGGCAAAATCCTATCTCGACCGACGCGGTCGTCCGCTCAAGCCCGGCGATCTCGTCGGCCACGAGCTGATCGGCTTCGACCGCAGCGACGAGATCATTCGCGGCTTTGCGCAGTTTGGCGTCCCGCTCACCCGCAATGCCTTCCGCTTCAGGACCGACAACCAGATTGTGCTGTGGGAGGCGGTGCGGGCGGGAAACGGTATCGGTTTTGGCCAAGAACCGCTGGCCGACCGCGATCCGTTGGTGGAGACATTGCTGCCGGGCCTCGCGCTGCCGACGCTGCCGGTATGGCTAGCCATGCACCGCGACGTGCGCACCAGCGTGCGCATCCGCCGTGTCGCGGATTTTCTTTATGAGGAGTTGAAGCGCTATTCGGCTGGTGCTGCGTCGGGAGCGAATTCGGCGCGGTGAGCGAGCCCGGCCATCAAAAATACGACGACCAGCAGCCCCGACAAAGCGACGAAGATCGGACCGAAGCTTGAGTGCTCGGCGATGAAGCCGATTGCCGACGGCGCCACCAGAATGCCGGAATAGCCCATTGTGGTGACGACGCTCATGCCGGTGCCGGACGACATGCCTTCCTGGTTGCCGCCGGCCGAAAACAGGATCGGCACCATATTGGCGATGCCGAAGCCGCAGAAGGCAAAAGCCGCGATGGCGAGCCAGGGCGAGGGCGCCAGCCCGGCCACCAGCATGCCGGCAGCGGCGATAAGGGCCGAAACGCGCAGTGTCGTCACCGCACCGAAGCGGTTGCGGACGCCGTCGCCAAAGAAACGCATCACGGCCATGATGCCGGAAAAGGCCGCGTAGGCAAGGCCAGCGATGGCAAGATCGGCGCCGAGTTCCTGCTGCAGATACAGCGCCGCCCAGTCGAGCACCGCGCCCTCGGAGATCATCGTCATCAGCGCCATCAGCCCGACCAGATAGACCAGCGGATTTCCAGGCAGGGCAAATTTGCGCTGCCCGGTGCCCCTTGATGGTCCTCGGAGCGGCTTGTCCTCGGCGATCAGATAGCGGACTGCCACTGCAATCAGGGCGAAAGCGAACGCCGTCACTACGATCGCATGGGCGAGATGACCATAGTTCTGGATGGCGAACCCGCCGAGAGCGCCGCCGGCGAAACCGCCAAGGCTCCAGAAGCCGTGGGAGGACGACATGATGGCGCGGGACAACCGCCGTTCCACCACCACCGCATTGGCATTCATGGCGACATCCATGCCGCCGATCGAACCGCCGAAGATGAACATGGCGATGGCCGCAAGCGGCACATTGGGCGCGAGCGCCACAACCAGCAGGCCGAAGCTTCCGATGAGACCGAACCAGCGCAGCACGGTGCGCGACCCATGCCTGGAGATCAGGTGGCCGCACCAGGTCATCGCCGTGACCGCGCCGGCGCCGAACAGCAGGATCAACAGGCCGAGCGTGAACTTCGAGATGTCGAGCCGGGTCAGGAACACCGGGATCTGCGGCGCCCAGGCGCCGGTCAGAAAGCCGTTGGCCAGGAACATGGCCGCCACGGCCCATCGTCCACGAATGGCGGTCTGCATGATTTTTTGCGCGTGCATCGCGTAGAATCCGGTCTGAAAATGGCCTCGCGAGGCAAATTAGATCGATTCAATTTCCAGTCAAGCGCTCAGGGCTGAAAGTGCTTGGGCCAAGCCAAAAGCTTCCTTCATGGACCTCTCGTTCCCTCGCGTCGGCGAACCATCTCGGCGATCCACATCGGTGCGTAAGGTGGCGTGCAGCCGGGTGATGCAGGATAGTCGATGAAGACAGCGAGCCGTTCGCCAATCCCGATTGCTCGCGTTCGAAGTTTCGGGTGGTGAATGCCGATCTCGGCGAGGCAGTGGTTCATTGCCCATTGTTTCTGAGCAGGCGCCTTCCTCAGCTCCTTCTCAATCTGGTCGAGCAGGGCATCGAGATCGAGGCCCTCGGCGTTCCTGACGACCCTTTCGGTCGTCAGGCTCCAGCCTGCGCGACCGACAAGGTCGTCGCCGTCCTTCCAGCCCAGACGAAGTTCTTCGGCGTGGCGACCGGGCTTCACCACGTTCACGATGAACCAATCGAGCAGCTTGGGAGAGCGGATGTCGCTTATCATCGTGTCGAGCTCGGCCGCAGAGAAGGCCTTCGGCCTGCACACCAGGGTCGCGACAAGGCGCGCGGCGGTATCGCCTGTAGCCCAGAGCTGAAGTGCGAGGTCATGCTGGGTCTTCAATCGCTTGGCGAGAGCGCGAAGATGGGTGAGGTTCACACCGTGATCGTCGCCACGGCGTTCATTGGCCTCGCGCATCTTCGGATCTTCGAGCGCGGCGAGCTCGCGCAAGACGTCCTTGACTGTTGACATGATGCTCTCCTCCCTTCGCAGCGTTCCTCTCGCTTTGCGCTGACCGGCTCGGGCCGAACTCGGTCGTTCAGCGATCCTAATGATCTCTGGGGCGTCTTGCCTCGAACTCCGCCTTCTTGGCATCGGAGGCGTCAAGCTGGTTGAGCGTCTGCCATTCGGCATAGGGCATGCCGTAGATGATCTCGCGCGACTGGTCCTTGCTGAGATCGACGCCCTCGGCCTCGGCGGCGTCGCGATACCAGTTGGAGAGGCAGTTGCGGCAGAAGCCAGCGAGGTTCATCAGGTCGATGTTCTGCACGTCCGTGCGTTCGCGCAGATGCGCAACCAGCCGGCGGAAGGCGGCGGCTTCGAAATCGCGTTTTTGCTCGTCGCTGAGTTCGGTCATGTGTTCTTGGCCTCCTCGGGCTCTCCTTACAGCGGCCCGGTGCGCGAGCCGAATCGTTTGACCTGATGTATATCGGGACGGCTGTTTATCGCGTCAACGATCGGCGCCAGCCGTTCGGCCCAGGCGCCTGCATTCTTCCGATCGGCGATCAGATCCTGGCGGATTTCGATCAGCGCATGAGCAAAGCCGTTGACGATGGCATGCCTGAACATGGTGTCGCCACGTAGCGCGCCGTCATAAGGCTCGTTATCGCCGACGACGAGGTCTTTGTCGGCGGCCAGCATATCGATCAGCGGTCGCGCCACTCGGTCGTCGCGATCCCACAAGATACCGACATGCCAGGGGCGCACGAAGCCCTGCATGAACTGGGTGAAGGAATGTACCGAAAAGATGAAGGGCGCACTCGCGGAAGCCTGGGCCACCGAGGCGATCATTGCGCCGACCGCATCGTGATAGGGCCGGTAGAAGCGATCGATCCGCCTTTCACGTTCTTCCGGGGCGAGCGGATAATTTCCCGAAATGACGGTGCCGTCATAGAGTTGGCGGATCAGCGTAGGATCGTCCTCGCCGCGATTGGGGTCGATCAGAAGCCGCGAAAAGTTGGCGAGCACCGCCGGCACGCCGAGCAAAACGGCCAGCTCGCGCGTCACTGTCTCGACACCGATGTCGTAGGCGATATGGCGGTCGAATTCCGCCGCCGGCAGGCCGAGGCTGCCATAGTCCTCCGGCAGGTCGCGACGAGCGTGATCGGCCAGGAGCACGATGCCTCTCTTACGGTCGCCTTCGACGATGTCGAAAGGCGCGAAAACTGTGGATCGGGTCATTGGCGGGAAATGGTCTGTTCGCTGGCTTCCGGGGAGGGTGGTATCGTCATTCCACGAAGAGGACGCGTGCGCAATGCCGTCGTTTGGCCACGGTTTCTACGGAAATCTGGCGGAAGGTGACAGACCATGCGCCGGAGCCTTTCTAAATCGATTGGAATTGAGCAAAAGGGCGCGTTGACATGCGCCCGGACTTTTCCGAAAAGGGGCGTTGAGAGATGCAAATGTGGTTCTTGAAGGGTTTCAGGATGGGTTCCGCCGGCAAGTCGCGCGTGCGCTACGGCTTCGCCATGCCGCTCCTGACCCTTGCCGTGGGCCTCGCCGCGATGGTTGCTGCCTCGCCCGCGCGCGCCGATTTCCGTGTCTGCAACGCCACGCAGAATCTGGTCGGCGTCGGCATCGGCTATCGCGCCAAGGCTGGCTGGATCACCGAGGGCTGGTGGCATATCGAGGGATCGAGCTGCAAGACGTTGATCGAAGGGCCGCTGTCATCAAGGTTTTACTATCTTTATGCAGAAGACGCCGAGCGTGGCGGGCGCTGGGATGGCCCGATGAACATGTGCGTGGCTGAAAAAGAGTTCAAGATCGCCGGCGTTGCCGATTGCGTCGCTCGGGGCTTCCAGCGCGCCGGATTCCAGGAATATGACACGGGCGAGCAGGCAAGCTGGATGGTCCAGCTGACCGATGACCCCGCAACGGGGGGCGCTCCAGCCGCCCCGGGAACAAACAGTCAATGAGACGCAGCCGCAAGGTCAAGATACTCGCCACCATCGGTCCGGCCTCCTCCTCCGAGGACATGCTGAAGAAGCTCTTCGAAGCCGGCGCCGACGTGTTTCGCATCAATATGAGCCACACCGATCATGAATTGATGCGCACACTTGTCGGTCGCATCCGCAACGTCGAGAAAGCGGTCGGCCGGCCGATCGGCATTCTCGCCGACCTGCAGGGGCCCAAGCTGCGGGTCGGCAAATTCGCCAACGGCAAGGAGGCGCTGACATTCGGCCAGACGTTCACGCTCGACGACAATCCCGAGCCCGGCAATTCGACCAGGGTCTATCTGCCCCACCCCGAAATCCTGAGATCGGTCGAGGCCGGTCACCGCCTTTTGATCGATGACGGCAAGCTCGAGCTGAAGGCGGTGAGAAGCGACGGCAAGGCGATCGTCTGCACCGTCGTCGCCGGCACCACCATCTCCGACAAGAAGGGCGTCAGCCTGCCCGACACCGACCTACCGGTCGGCGCGCTGACCGAAAAGGACCGCAGGGACCTGGATGCGGTGCTGGCCACCGGCGTCGACTGGGTGGCGCTGTCGTTCGTGCAGCGTCCGGAGGATCTGGCGGAAGCGCGCAAGATCGCGCGCGGCCGGGCACTCATCATGGCCAAGATCGAAAAGCCGCAAGCCGTCGCCCGGCTGGCCGAGATCATCGAACTTTCGGACGCACTGATGGTTGCTCGCGGCGATCTCGGCGTTGAAATGCCGCTCGAAGCCGTGCCCGGCATCCAGAAGCAGATCACCCGCGCCGCGCGCCGCGCCGGCAAGCCGGTGGTGATCGCCACGCAGATGCTGGAATCGATGATCACCGCGCCAGTGCCGACCCGCGCCGAAGTGTCGGACGTCTCGATCGCCGTGTTCGAAGGCGCCGACGCCATCATGCTTTCGGCCGAATCCGCGGCCGGCTCCTACCCGGTCGAGGCGGTGGCGATGATGAACCGCATCGCCAGCAAGGTCGAAACCGACCCGACCTATGCCGGCATCATCAATGCACAGCGCTCGGAGCCTGAAGCGACCGGCGCCGACGCCATCTCGCTCGCCGCCCGCGAAATCGCCGAGACGCTGAAACTGTCGGCGATCATCAGCTATACGGCGTCGGGCACGACCGGCCTGCGCGCCGCGCGCGAGCGGCCGCAGGTGCCGATCGTCGCGCTGTCGCCGATTGTCAACACGGCGCGGCGGCTGTCGCTTTTGTGGGGCACGCATTGTGTCGTCTCGCCCGATGCCATCGACCTCGACGACATGGTCGACCGCGCTTGCCGCATCGCTTTGGACGAAGGGTTCGGCAAGCCGGGCGACCGGGTCATCATCACGGCCGGCGTGCCGCTGAGGACGCCGGGCTCCACCAACATGCTGCGCATCGCCTATGTCGGTTCAGACGCCCAGATCAGGCGCTAGAGCAAATCACCCAAAGATGCGCAGCGATTTGGGTAAAAACAAAGACTTAAAGCGCGTCGCAAGAATCCAATCAAACGCGACGGCTTTAGGCCGCTCACGCCGAATTCACCAAGCTGAAGCCTCGCCTCGATGGGACTGGGAGCGTAGCGACTTATTGCCGATCAAGAAGGTGAGGCGACGGCGAGCACGATCGCGATTATCAGCAAGAGCGGTCCCATCCATTTGAAATGGCTGGGAAGGCGTGCCAGCCAAGTCTGTTGTCCGGTTTGGGGTTGGTTCGGCAGCTGAAAGAACCCGTAGCCGACGCCCGACATCCATAGACCGGCGCAAAACATTATGAATTCGTCGATGTAAGCTGCGATCATGATTGCCGAACCGCTCCAACCCTAGACAGGAAACCACACCTCGCGCTCACCGACAAGCAGCACTGCAAGAACGGCAGCAATGTTGAAATTGCCGTGGAGCGTCGCAGCCAGGCGCACTGGTCCACCGGCATCAAATCCCTTCGCCGGCAAGTTCTTCCGAAAGCGTGCCGACCTGATCCTGGGCGCTGCGCAGCATCGGATAGATGCTGAGCACGCGCTGCCAGGCTTCCAGCGCCGATTCCTTGTGGCCGGTTACGGCCATGATCTGTGCCAGGCCGGACAGCGCGCCGAAATGGCGCGGCTCGAGCTGCAGCGTGCGGTCGATGTCCGCCATCGATTTCCCAAAATTATTCATCATGAAATGTACGGTGGCGCGCCGGTTCCAGCCTTCCGCATAGGCCGGTTGCAAGGTCACCACCTGGTCGAGGAAGTCGAGCGCCACGTCGAACTTTTTCTCTTCGACCGCCTTTTGCGACCATTGCATCATCAGGTCGATCGAGGCGCTGCCGGATTGCACCCACTCGTTCGAGATGCGCGCGGCGATGCGCTCTGCGGCTTTTTCGTTGCGCTCGCGCTTCAGGTCGACAAACAGCTGGTCGAGCCTTGCCTCCCTGGTCGTGGCAATCGGAGGGGCGACCGTGTCCTCCGCTTGAGCCGGAGGTACGGCGGAGCCGAAAAGAAAAAGCGCCGCGAAGAATGCAAAACGAATCCGCATGGCCGAGAATCTAACCCCGGACGGCAGATCGTCAAACTGAATTTAGCGTGAGAGGGCCGGGAGGCCAGCAATTACATCATGCAAGCGTGGAGGCAGGCCTCCACGCGAAAAGACTCAGCCCTGGCGCGCCTTGTAGCGCGGAGCGGTCTTGTTGATGATGTACACGCGGCCCTTGCGGCGAACCAGCTGGTTGTCGCGGTGACGCGCCTTGAGCGCCTTGAGCGAATTCTTGATCTTCATGGTCTTGCCCGTCGGTCTGGGCCCGCTTGGGCCGAATTATTAAGGCGCGCTCGGAAAGCGCGCCTCTCAACTTGTGCGTGGCTCATAAACGAGGAGCCTTGCCCGTGTCAACCGCAGCATGCTTCATGGTGCGGCGGATTTTGAGTTTCTGCTCTATCGACGGCGTTAGAGCGGCGCCGTCCAATAGCCTCAGCGGCGACGGCTCATTCGCGTAAAATGGCCCATTTTGCGGCCGGGACGCGCCTCGGCCTTGCCATAGAGATGCAGCATCAGGTCAGGCTCGGCGAGCAGCGCTGGGACGCGCAGGATGTCGTCGCCGATCAGGTTTTCCATGACGCAGTCAAAATGGCGGCCGGGATTTCCCAAGGGCAGGCCGGCGACAGCACGAATATGCTGCTCAAACTGCGAGACGATGCAGGCGGCTTCCGTCCAGTGGCCGGAATTGTGAACACGCGGCGCGATCTCATTGGCCAGCAGCGCGCCGTCGGCAAGGACAAAGAACTCGATGCCGATGACGCCGACATAGTCGAGTGCGGCAAGTATCTCTGCTGCTGCTGCCTGCGCCGCAGCGGCGGTTTCGGAGCCTATCCTGGCTGGCAAGGTCGAGCTGTGCAGGATGCCGTCGCGGTGGACGTTTTCTGCCGGGTCGTAGGCTGCGAGCGAACCGTCTATGCCGCGCGCCGCGATCACCGAAATCTCGCGTTCGAAGGCGACGAAGGATTCGAGGATCAACGGCACGTTGCCCATCGCCTCGCAGGTGCCGGCAAAGCCGCCCGTTTCCATGTTGCGGAAGACACGCTGGCCCTTGCCGTCATAGCCCATGCGCCGCGTCTTCAATATGCCGCTGCCGTCGAACTTTTTCAGGGCCGCCGTCAATTCGTCGTCATTGTCGACGGGACAGAAATCCGCGGTGGGAATGCCGATGCCGTTGAGGAATTTCTTCTCTGCCACCCGGTCCTGCGCCACTTCCAGTGCGCGCGCCGGCGGATAGACCGGGACCGTGACGGCAAGCGCGCTGGCGGCCATGACCGGAACGTTCTCGAACTCGTAGGTGACGACGGCGCTGACTGCAGCCAGTTCGGCGAGCGCTGCCGTATCGTCGTAGGCAGCGGTGATCTGCCGGTTTGCGACCTGTGCCGCCGGGCAATCCGGCTGCGGTTCCAGCACGACCGTGCGGTAGCCGAGGCGGGCCGATGCCATGGCCAGCATGCGGCCGAGCTGGCCGCCGCCGATGATGCCGATGGTCGATCCCGCGGGCAGGCTCATGGCGTGTCCGTCGGCTCGGCGGCGACCTTGGCGGTCTGGGCGGCGCGCCAGGCGTCGAGCCGGGCAGCGAGCTTTTCGTCGGTCAGCGCCAGCACGGCAGCGGCCAGAAGGGCGGCATTGGTGGCGCCCGCCTTGCCGATGGCCAGCGTGCCGACCGGAATGCCGGCCGGCATCTGCACGATGGAGAGCAGCGAGTCCTGTCCGGAAAGCGCCTTCGATTCCACCGGTACGCCAAAAACGGGGAGCGGCGTCATTGCCGCCGTCATGCCGGGCAGGTGCGCCGCACCGCCGGCGCCGGCGATGATCACCCGAAGACCGGCCGCCTTGGCGCCCTTGGCGAAGTCATAGAGCCGGTCGGGGGTGCGATGGGCCGAGACGATCAGCCGCTTGTGCGGGATGCCCAGCGCCTCCAGCGTTTCGGCGGCGTGGCGCATCGTCGCCCAGTCGGACTGGCTGCCCATGATGATGGCGACGTCGGCGCGTTGATCGTCCAAGCTTCTGCTCCCGGCGGCAAAGGCGCGCATTAGCGGAATTCGGGATCGACGGCAAGGATGCGATGCCTCTACGCCCATTCGGGCGCATGGCGCCATCGTCACCTAATCCGGCCAGCGCAACGCGCCGGCGGTGTCCTTGCGAGCCGGCTTCATCGCATCCGCCGGGCGGTCGGTTGCGTTCAGCACAGCCTGCAGGCGTTCGGCGACGATCTCCGCCTCGCCGGGATGGAGATTGCACGGGTCGAGGAAGAAGTGACCGCGCTCGACCTCGTGGTTGCGCACGATAATAGGAGGCGAGCCTGCCGCCAGCGCCGAGGCAAGGCCGGCGGCGCTGAACCTGCTCTCAGGCGTAACAAACACCTGCAGGCGGTCGAGCGGATTGTCGGTCGGATCGGGAATAATATGCGCGGCGATGCCGGGCAGGCCCTGCAATGCCTCCTCCCACAGATGCAAGGCCGCATCCTCCCGCTTGCGGATGCCGGCGTGATCGCGACGCTCCCAGGCCTCCAGCGCGGCCATGGTGCCGGCGATGCTTTCCTTGCCGACCTTCATCGCCCGCGCAACGCCGCGATTCTGGAGATAGGCAGCACGCACCAGATCCTTGCGCCCCGTCACGATGCCGCTAGTCGGTCCCGAGAGGAATTTGTGCCCGCTATAGACGACGATGTCGGCGCCGCGTGCGAAAAAGCCGCGCAGGTCGTATTCCGAGGCGGCGTCGACGATCACCGGGACGCCCTTGGCGTGGCAGATCTCGCAGAATTCCTCGAGCGAGAGCATGCCGTATTGCACTGTGTGATGCGCAACGACATAGAGGCCGGCCGCGGTGCGGTCGCGGATCGCCTCGCGCACATGATAATCCTGCGTCACGCTGACCGTGCCGGCCGGTACGGCCTTGGCCCCGGCAAGCCGGATCGACTGGTCGATCGGCGCGCCGTAATTGACGATGTGGCCGAGCTGGACGATGACCTCCGACTTGAGGCCCTCGGTATCGTCCGGCAGCCGCTCGATCGCCAGAAGGTTGGTGCCGGTCATCGTGCCGGCAATCGCCATGGTGATGCCGCTGGCGCAGCAAGCCGTGACGAAGCCGGCCTCGCCCCCTGTGAGGCGCGCGACGATCGTGCTTGCGGCGCGTTGCAGATCGTCCATCTCCACCCACTGCGACGCGATTTCCGACATCGCGGCGATCGCTTCCGGGACGATGATCGAGGCACCGAGCGCCGTCATCGTGCCGGAAACGTTGATGATCGGGCGAAGGCCGAGTCGTTGACGAATTGTCGTGTTGGAGCCGTTTTCGGAATAGGTTTTCATCTCTAGAGGTCCCGTTGGTAGACGTCAGGCGGCGGTCTCGACGACCGCCTCGATTTCGACCGTGATGTTTCCCGGCAAAGAGCCAACACCGATCGCCGAGCGGGCGTGCCCGCCGATACTATCGAAGACTTCGGCGAAAAGATCGGAGCAGCCGTTGACCACCTTCGGATGGTCGCTGAAGGTCGGGATCGCGTTGACGAAACCCAGCAGCTTGACGACGCGCACGATGCGGCCGAGGTCGCCCGCTGCGGCATGCATGACAGCGAGCAGGTTCAGGCCGGTGAGACGGGCATGTCCATAAGCCTCCTCCACCGTGACGTCCTCGCCCACCTTGCCGGTGCAAAGCGTGCCATCGGCGCGCAATGGCCCCTGGCCGGAGAGGAAGATCAGCCGTCCGCTCTCGGCGTGGGTGACGAAATTGGCGATCGGCTTCGGCGGCTCGGGCAGCGTCAGGCCCAGTTCGGCGAGCCGGATGTAAGGCGACATGAAAAGGCTCCTTGCGACAGCTTTCGCCGTCCGATGTCAGAAATGCGAGGCGCGGAACCGCGCCAGAAAGCTGCGAAGACGTTCGTTGTCGATGTCCGCGCCCAGAATCTCGGCTGGCGGGCCTGCGGCGCTGACACCGCCATCCGCCATGAAGACGATGCGGCTCGAGGCGTCGCGCGCAAAGGCCATCTCGTGTGTGACCATCACCATGGTCATGCCGTCCTCCGCCAAGCTGCGTACCACCTCGAGCACCTCGCCGACGAGTTCCGGATCGAGCGCCGAGGTTATCTCGTCGAGAAGCAGGATTTTTGGCTCCATCGCCACCGCGCGGGCAATGCCGACACGCTGCTGCTGGCCGCCGGAAAGCTCGGCGGGCAGGCTGTCTGCCTTGTGGGCGAGGCCGACCCGGCCGAGCCAGTGCTCCGCAATCTGGCGGGCTTCGGCGCTGCTTTTGCCGCGCACCTTGCGCAGGCCAAGCATGATGTTGCCGGCCGCCGTCAGATGCGGGAACAGATTGAAACTCTGGAACACCATTCCGGTCTCGGCCCGCATCTTCGCCAGGTCGCGCTCACTGCGGCGCTGGCGTGTTCCCGTCTCGCGGAAGCCAACCTCCTTTCCGTCGATGCGGATGGAGCCGCTATCGTAGCTCTCGAGAAAGTTGACGCAGCGCAGCAGCGTGGTCTTACCACTGCCGGAAGGCCCGATGACAGTCACCACCTCGCCGCGTGTCACCTTTAGGCTGACGGAGCGCAGGACCTCGACGGATCCAAAGGATTTGGAAACGTCGCGGATATCGAGAAGCGCCGGATTGGCGGGCGGGGCGATGGACATCTTGCTATTCCCGGATGAAGGAGAAACGCCGCTCCAGCCGTCGGCTGGCCAGGGAGAGGGCGTAATTGACGGCGAAGTAGATGACTGCGCCGAGGATGTAGAGCGGCATCGCCTCGTAGGTGCGGCCGATGACCTGGTTGATGGCGTGCATCAGGTCGGTGATGCCCAGCAGCGAGACCAGCGCGCTGCCCTTTACCGCATCGGTGACGCCATTGATCCATGGCGGCAGGAAGCGCCTGAACGCTTGCGGAAAGATGACGTAGGCCAGTCGCTGGCGAAAGGTCAGCCCGGTCGCCATCGCCGCCTCGGACTGCCCCTTCGGTATGGAACCGACCGCGCCGCGCAGATATTCGATGACCTGGGCCGTCTTGAACAGGGTGAGCGCCAGCACGGCGGCCCAGAAGGACTCCAGATGGATGCCGATGGCAGGCAGGCCGTAATAGACGAAGAAGATGAGCACCAGGATCGGAATGCCGCGTATGGTGTCGCTGAAAATGCGCACCACCCAGCGCAGCGGCGTAGGGCCGTAGACAAGGCCGACGCCCATCATCACGCCGGCGACGAGCGACAACACCACGACAAGCAGCGACACCCACAGTGTCACGGCAAAACCCTGGGCTAGGAAGGGCAAGGCATAGGCGATCTGGCCAAGCATGTTAGTGGGCCGCCCTGAACCGGCGCTCGACAAGCCGAAGCGCATAGAGAAGCGCGTAGCCGGTCAAGAGGTACATCGCCGTCACCACAAGGTAGACCTCGACGATCCGGAAGGTGTTGAAGTTGATCCATTGGGCGCCGTAGGTGAGCTCGGGCACCGAAATGACCGAGGCGACGGACGTGTCCTTGAAGAGCGATATGAACGTGTTGGAAAGCGCGGGCAGCGTTATCCGCAGCATCGTCGGTAGGCGCACATGGAGCAGCCGCTGCCAGGGCGTCAGGCCGATCGCCTTGCCAGCGTCGATCTGTCCGCGCGGCACGGCTTCGAGCCCCGAGCGAAACACCTCGACCAGATACGCGCCGCTATAGAGCGACAGTGTCGCGACAAACGAGGTCTGGGCGCTGTAGGCGAGATCGACCACGGTCGGCAGGCCGTAGAAAACGAGATAGACAAGCAGGATCAGCGGCACGTTGCGGATGAATTCGACATAGGCGGCGATTATGGACCGGACGACGCGCCCGGCCGAGACGTACCAGACCGCCAGAACGAGCCCGATGACGATGCCGATGGCTATGGAGATCACGGCGAGCTCGAGACTGAGCAGCAGGCCGCCCCACAGCTTGTCGAAATGCCGCCAGATCAGGTTGAAATTGAGGGCGTAGCCCATGCGTCTGCCTCAGTGCCGAGGGCCGTCGAGGAGAAGGAGGCGGAAGGGCGCCGATTGCTGCCCTTCCGCCAGCTGCATCAGATGACCGGAAAACCGGGATGCCGGGCCGGCGGCTCCAGCCCGAAATAGTCCTTGAACGCCGCGTCGTAGAGCGCCGTTTCATGACCGAACATTGCCGTCGCGAAGGATGCGTTGACGAAGGTCAGCCAGTCGAGATCGCCTTGCCTCAGCGCCGCGCCGTAAAGCATGCTGAACCAGCTTTTGCCGGCATCGAAGTAGCGGTCCGGGTTGCGTGAGGCGAGCCAGCGCACCGTGGAAAGATCGACGGCGGCCGCGTCGACGCGCTTCGACTCGAGTGCCTGCAGCACGTTGGCCTGGGTGTCTATCTGCATCACCTGCGACTCCGGCAGGACAATGTGCACATTTGCCTCGGCATCGACATTCTGCAGGATGGAAATACGCGTTGCCGAACCGCCGGCAAGCAGCTTGTCGAAGGTCTTGTTCTCGGCGGTCGGAAGGGTCAGCAGAGCGATGCCTTCGACGTAATAGGGCCGCGAGAAGTTGATCAGCTGCGAGCGCTGGGCGGTCATGGTCATGAACTGGATCGAGATGTCGACCTTGTTGGTGGTCACATTCGGAATGCGCTGGGCCGGATCCTGCATGACGAAATCGACCATGGTCGGATCGTCGAAAAGCCCCTTGGCAAGAATGCGCCCCATGGTGATGTCCATGCCGACGAGTTCGCCGGCATCGTTCTCGAAGTGCCAGGGTGCGTTGGTGCTGCCGGTGCCGACGATCAGCTTGCCGCGATCGAGAACAGTACGCAGCAGGCTGTCCGGCGCCGCTTGCGCCGCCGCCTTCTGAACATCGACCGTTGCTGCTGCGCCCATCACTCCGGCCGTTGCAAGCCCGGCCATTTTCAGAAATTCACGTCTTTTGGATGTGTCGTTCACGGCGACCTCCTTCGTGTTGTGTTCCCCTTTGGATGAGCAAATGCGTCGTTGCAATGAACGTGATTGTCCCTTACAAGAGACGCATGTACTCTATACAAGACAGATACTAACATCAGGAGCCGGTAATGCAAGATGGCAATGCCTTGGCAGTTCGACCGGACGCCGGCCTGGACGAAGACAGGGCATCGGGCTCTCGCGAGAAGGGTCTCAACCGGGTGCTCCAGATCCTGGAGTTTCTCCACACGACCCAGCGTGCGATCGGGATTGGCGATCTCGCCAAGGCAGTGAATGCGCCTCGCTCGACGACCTACACGCTTGTGCGCTCGCTGGTCGATGCGGGCCTGCTGGAAATGGCCGGCGACGGCAATCGCGTCTATTTCGGAAAAAAGCTTTACCTCTACGGAATGGACTATGTGCGCGGCAACGACCTGCTCAGGAGAGGGCGGCAGGAGGTCGACAATCTGTCGCGCGAGACAGGCGAGACCTCTGAATTGTGCATGCTGCAAAGCGGCCGCTACACAATCGTCCATTCAAGTCCGGGCACCAGGCCGTTCCGGATCAGCTCGGCCACAGGTCTGCAGATCCCGCTTCCCTGGACCGCTTCGGGGCGGTTGCTTCTCGCCGGTTTCGAAAGGGCCGTGATCGAAGACATGGTGTCCGAAGACGATCTCGTCCTGCCAGACGGCCGCAGATTGCTGCTCGACGACTTCATAGAAGATATCGCCGTGGCTGGCGGTGTCGGCTACTGCGTGACCTCGGGTCTTGTCGACGCCTACACAAAATGCCTTGCCGCGCCGGTCTTTTCAGCGCCCGGCAAGGTCGAGGCGACGATATGCCTTGTGGTTCCCATCGACACTTCCGGAGAAAAGACCGACGATCTCATCGCCATGCTGCGCGAACGCGCTGCGAGGCTTTCGATCACAGGATGAGCAGGTTTGCCGAGTCGCCAAGTGGGAATTCGCTCACGCGATGATGTCGGGGATGATCCGGTCTTCCAGCGCCATCAGCCGGTCTTTCAGGAATAGTTTTTTCTTCTTCATGCGCTGGATCTGCAGCGGGTCGCAGCCCATGGCGATCATCGCGTTGATGGCCGCGTCGAAATCGGCGTGCTCTTGCTTCAGCCGAGAATATTCGAGGCGGATATCGGCCTGTTCCTGTTCGGACATTATCTACCGTCTGCACGTCTGCGGCGCCCAAAAATGGGCCTGATTGGGCGGGGCCGGGGGCTCTCTTGCACCGGCGCGCAGCCAATATCACATTTCACATTGTCGTGGAATGCTACCACGCAGCATTCGACATCGCTGCCCGATGGTGGCACACTGTCATTATGCCGTCACAGAAGCGAGCCTGCGGTGGACACGCCTTGACGGCTGCAATCGAGGAAACCATGAAAGGGAGAACCAATCATGTCTCTTGCATCCCATCTTGATGAGTTGCAGCGGAAACACGGCGACATCGAACGCGAAATCGATGACGCGATGAATCATCCATCAGTGGATGACCTCGAAATCGTGAATCTCAAGCGGCGCAAGCTGGCACTCAAGGACGAGATTGAAAAACTGAAAGCGAAACCGACCACGCATTGACGCTTTTCCTCGAATAGCTGCGCCGGTTTCGGCGCACGAGCATCTTTCCGGTGGCGGCCATGCCGCCGGAGCGCTGCTTCACACGACTCGGAGATGGTTCCGGCCGCCAGCGGCACGGATACGATGGGCTGTTTGTCTCCTCTCCCGTTATCGATTTGGTAGGTCTGCCTGCCTGTCGCCATTGACAAGCCATCTTTGCTCCTCCACCTCATGCCCGGACCTTCTACAGCGCCGCGCGCCCTTTCGGGCGCGCAAAGGACACTGTATTTTGATTTTTGCGCGTGATCCTTTCCGGAAACCGATTCCGGGATTCGGGGTGACGCGCTAACAAAGGGCAGCCGGCCATGACCGGATATTTTTCCTCTCCCTTCCCGCGCCGCACGTCGGTCGGTGTCGATGTCGGCGGCGTGATGGTCGGCGGGGGTGCCCCTGTCGTCGTTCAGTCGATGACCAACACCGACACCGCCGATGTCGACCAGACAGTCGCTCAAGTTGCGGCGCTGCATCGTGCCGGCTCCGAGATCGTGCGCATCACCGTCGACCGCGACGAGAGCGCTGCCGCCGTGCCCGCCATCCGCGAGCGGCTCGAACGGCTCGGCATCAACGTGCCGCTGGTCGGCGATTTCCACTATATCGGCCACAAGCTGCTCGCCGACCATCCGGCTTGCGCCGAGGCGTTAGCCAAGTACCGCATCAATCCCGGCAATGTCGGCTTCAAGGACAAGAAGGACCGGCAGTTCACTGATATCGTCGAGATGGCGATCCGGCACGACAAGCCGGTGCGCATCGGCGTCAATTGGGGGTCGCTCGACCAGGAGCTTCTGACCCGGCTGATGGACGACAACCAGCGCCAAGGCTTTCCGCTGACCGCGCAGGAAGTGACGCGCGAGGCGATCGTGCAGTCGGCGATCCTTTCGGCCGAAATGGCCGAGGAGATCGGTCTTGGCCGCGAGAAAATCATTCTGTCGGCCAAGGTTAGCGGTGTGCAGGACCTGATCGCCGTTTATACCGAGCTTGCCACCCGCTCCAACCACGCGCTGCATCTTGGCCTCACCGAGGCCGGCATGGGTTCAAAAGGCATCGTCGCCTCGTCCGCAGCGATGGGCATCCTTCTCCAGCAAGGCATTGGCGACACGATCCGCATCTCGCTGACACCGGAGCCGAATGGCGACCGCACCCGGGAGGTGCAGGTATCGCAAGAACTCCTGCAGACCATGGGGTTCCGGCAGTTCGTGCCGATCGTCGCCGCCTGCCCCGGCTGCGGCCGCACGACCTCTACCGTGTTCCAGGAACTCGCCCAGAACATCCAGGCGGATCTGCGCAAGAACATGCCGGTGTGGCGTGAAAAATATCCCGGCGTCGAGAACCTCAAGGTCGCGGTGATGGGCTGCATCGTCAACGGTCCAGGTGAATCCAAGCATGCCGATATCGGCATTTCTCTGCCCGGTACCGGCGAGACGCCGACGGCGCCGGTATTCGTCGACGGCAGGAAGGCGGCGACGCTGCGCGGCCCGTCGATTGCTGCGGACTTCGAGAAAATGGTCGCCGACTATATCGAGCAGCGGTTTGGGCAACTTGGCAAGGCCGCGGCGGAGTAGATCTATGCGGCTCCCTTGGGCGACGCCGGTCTTGCTTGGTGGGTTTGTCTTGCTTTGTGGGCTGGGCTGGGTGACAGCCGTCCAGGCCGATCCGCCGCGCCCCGCCAAACAACGACTGCTCGACCGGGTTTGCAACCTGATCGAGGCTCATGCGGACCAAAACGGCCTGCCCAAGGACTTCTTTGCCCGGTTGATCTGGAAGGAAAGCCGCTTCGATCCCAGTGCGGTCAGCCCGGTCGGCGCCGAAGGCATTGCCCAGTTCATGCCGGGTACAGCCAAGATACGCGGCCTCGCCAATTCCTTCGATATCGAGCAGGCCATCCCGGCCTCGGCAAAATATCTCGCCGAAATGAAAACCGGCTTCGGCAATCTCGGCTTGGCCGCCGCCGCCTACAATGCCGGTGAAAGCCGGGTGTCGCGCTGGCTGAGTTCTGGCGGTTTCCTGCCGATGGAGACCGAAAGCTACGTTCTGGACATCATGGGCGAGCCAGCCGACAGGTTCACCGACACCGCCTATGCCGGCACCATCCGGCCGCTCGATAAGAAAGCGAGCTTCGCGGTCGCCTGCCGCAAGCTGCCGGTCATCAAGTCCCAAACCGTGGCCATGGCGTCGATCAACATCAAGCCGTGGGGCGTGCAGGTGGCCGGCAATTTCCGCCGCGCCGCGGCGCTCAGTCAATGGAATGGTGTGAAGCGCCGGTTTCCGGCCTTGCTTAAGGGCCAAAATCCGGTGGTCAGCCGGGTGCGCTCGCCGATCGGCAGGCGCGGCATCTATGCGGTCCGGATCGGCGCCGACTCCAAAGCCAAGGCCGACAACATTTGCCAGAAACTGCAAAGCGTCGGCGGTGCATGCATTGTGGTGCGGAACCGGTGATGGGTACCGACCGATTTGCCCGACAAACCATCGAAGCTGCGCTTTGACTCCACGAATTCTGCTGCTCCACGGCTCCAACTCCAGGCCTTCCATGACCGACCGTCTCTACAGCGATCCCGACCTCGCCCAGTTCTACGATATCGAGAACGAAGGCGGCGTCGACTTCGACTATTGCGTCGGCTTTGCCAAGGGTGCCGGATCGGTTCTCGACCTCGGCTGCGGCACCGGGCAATTGGCCGCCGCGCTCGCCGATCGGCGTAATGTGACCGGTGTCGATCCGGCGCCGGCGATGCTCGACATCGCGCGCCGCCGAGCCGGCGGGCAGAGGGTCGACTGGGTCGAGGCCGATGCGCGAACCGTCCGGCTCGGACGATGCTTCGATCTGGTTCTTTTGACCGGGCACGCCTTTCAGGTGTTTCTGACGCCGAAAGATCGAGAGGCGGTGCTTGCCACGATCGCTGCTCATCTGACTCCCGATGGGCGCTTCATCTTCGACACGCGAAATCCAGCCACCGAGGAATGGCTCGAGTGGACGCCGGAAAGGTCCGAACGGGACCTGAGTCATCCCGGATTGAGCACCGTAAGAGCGTGGAACGATTTCCGGCGCGATCCCGCTACCGGTGTCGTCACCTACTCGACCCATTATGAAATCCCCGACAGCGGGCGGGTGCTCAGCGCCGAATCGAAAATAGCCTTCCCGACAAAGGAAAGCCTTGCGGGGATGATGGACCAGAGCGGGCTGGTCGTCGAAGAATGGCTCGGCAACTGGCAGGGCGAGCCGTATGGCCCGGCCTCGCCGGAAATCATCCCGATTGGCCGGTTGCGCTAGCCCGGACGTTGCTTCGCTCTGGGCGTTTTCCCATCTTTTGCGGTGACCGGTTGAGCACGCGGATAATCCGGAGACACCACCGCCCGATTGCGGCGCTGCGCTGACGACGTGCCCACCGATGCAGCTCGTGACCATCGCGCAGGTTTGGCTGTTCTGAACGCATCGCACTCTCCTCACCAGCATTTCGATGCTGAGGAGGGAATCATATTATGTATCGCAAATACTGATAATTGGTGATAATTTCCGTTCATCTGTGACGAATTGGAATAGATATCATGGACCGACAGGAAACGATGGGTGTGTTCCTGTCAGTTGTCGAGGAAGGCGACTTCTCGGCAGCGGCACGCCGGGTGCGGATGACCCCATCGGCCGTCAGCAAAATCATCGGTCGCCTTGAGTCCCGCCTTGGCGTGCGCTTGTTGCAACGCTCGACGCGGCGCATCAGCTTGACAGCGGAAGGCAGCAGCTATGCCGATAGCGCTCGCCGGATCCTGAACGACATCAAAGAGGCTGAAATCGCGATTCAACCCGGCGCAGAACCGCGCGGCCGGCTGCGCGTCAGTCTTCCGAGCGCCTTCGGCCATCGTCTAATCGTGCCGATGCTACCGGCTTTCATCGATCGCTACCCGGCCATTGAGCTCGAGCTGATGTTCACAGATGCGATTGTCGACCTGTTGGCTGAGGAAACGGACGTCGCCGTGCGCGTTGCCGCCCAGAGCGATTCCAGGCTGGTGATGCGGCGGCTGGCGCCCAATCACCGTGTCATTTGCGCGTCAGCTCAGTATCTCGAAAAACACGGCATACCGATGACGCCAGGCGACCTTCAACATCATACTTGCCTCGGCATCACATCACGCGGCGGCCTTAACATCTGGGAATTCGATGGCCCGGACGGTCCGCAAAGCATGCGTATCCGCAGCCCGATAGAGGCCAACAGCACGGAAGCCCTGCGTCGGCTGGCGCTCGCCGGTGTCGGCATCATCCGCATGTCGGAGATATTGGTCGGACCGGATATCAGGATAGGCAGGCTGACCGCACTGCTTACCGGATACAATCATCACGACGGACCGCCAATCTGCGCTGTTTATCCGCCTGGCCGGATCCTGTCGCCGCGTGTCCGCGTGTTCGTGGATTTCCTGGCCGAACAGTTCACCAATCCTCCTTGGCTACGCAGCGCGCCACAAGACGTCGGGAATACAGTTTAGAGCAGCGTCAGCTGTTGCGGGTCGCCACGAATGTCGCCGCTTGCTTCAGAAGCACGGCGGCTTCGCCATAGGGATCGAGCAGCGCGTGGGCCTGGTCGACGAGGCCTTGAAGCTGGTCCTGCGCCCAGTTCGCGCCGTGCAGCGCCACCAGCGTCGCCTTGCCGGCTGCTGCATCCTTGCCGGTCGCCTTGCCCATCTGGTGCGCGTCCGCCGTCAGGTCGAGCAAATCGTCGGCAAGTTGAAAGGCAAGCCCGATCGCCGAGCCGAACTCGGCCAGCCTTTCGCGGTCGACCGGTGGCGCGCCGGCAATGATTGCGCCCGCCTCGCAGGCGAAGCGCATCAGCGCGCCGGTCTTCATCGCCTGAAGCCGGATGATGCCGGCTTCGTCCGGCCCGATGCGCTCGGCCTCAAGGTCGAGCATCTGGCCGCCGACCATGCCGCCGGCTCCGGCGGCGCGGGCCAGCGCCAGCACCAGCGCCGCCCTTCGCTCGGCCGGTAGCATCGTCGCTTCGTCGGCAATGATGTCGAAGGCGAGCGCCAGCAAGGCGTCGCCGGCGAGGATGGCGGTCGCCTCATCGAAGGCCTTGTGCACGGTCGGCTGGCCACGGCGCAAATCGTCATCGTCCATGGCCGGCAGATCGTCATGGATCAGCGAATAGCAATGCACGCATTCGAGCGCCGCCGCCACGCGCAGCGCCGCCTCGCTGTCGGCGGAAAACAGCGCGGCGCTTTCCATCACCAGGAAGGGGCGCAGGCGCTTGCCGCCGTTCAGCACGCCATGACGCATCGCCGCCATCAGACGTTGCGGCCGCGCGATCTCGCCTGAAAGCGGGCGGCCGTCGAGGAGACGCCTGAGCAGCGCCTCGATCGGACCTGCGCGCGCGAGAAGCGCTGCCTCGAACGGAATTTGATCGTCTTTCGTCATCGCCGGGACCGGTAGCCGACACTCAGACGTTGCGCAAGAAGCCAAGCGCCATTATGCCGGGGCAGGGAGCAGCATGGATTGGGCGGCTTGGCGGAACCGATCGTCGATCACGAAACCGAAGGGTTGGACATGGTGAGGCCGAAACGCGGCAACCGCATCGGTCTCAAACGCTGGCCCCGGCTCTGGGTCCGGCGCGGCATCACCGTCGCCGTCGTGCTGGCGCTGATGCCGGTGGTGTTGACGTTTCTGTATCTGCCGCCGTTCGTGCATCCGGTGTCGACATTGATGCTGAAGGATCTGGCGACGTTTTCCGGCTATGACCGGCGCTGGGTCTCGATCGACGATGTGGCGCCGGCGCTGGCGAATTCGGTCATCATGTCGGAGGACGGGCAGTTCTGTTTCCATCGCGGCATCGACCTTGGCGAGTTGAGGGGCGTCGTCGACGACGCGCTGGCCGGCGAGATGACGCGCGGCGCATCGACCATCACCATGCAGACCGTGAAGAATCTCTATCTGTGGTCGCGGCCGCTGGGCTCGGTCCGGAAAGTCGTCGAGCTGCCGCTGTCTGTCTATTTTGACATGGTGATGTCGAAACGGCGCATCATGGAAATCTATCTCAATATCGCCGAATGGGGGCCGGGCATCTATGGCATCGAGGCCGCCGCCCAGCACCATTTCGGGGTTTCGGCAAAACGATTGTCGCGTCGCCAGGCGGCACTGCTTGCCGTCACCTTGCCGAACCCGATCGCGCGCAACCCGGCGAAGCCCGGACCGGGGCTGAGGCGGCTGGCTGCGCTGATCGAGCGGCGCGCAGGCCGGTCCGGCGCCTATATCGGCTGCCTGCGATAGCTTAAAAAAATTCGCGACGGCGCTGGCCAAAACGGCGCAGGGCGTGTATAGGCACCCGACTTTCTCAGATTCCGGCCCTGACGCGGCCCTTTCACGAGGGCAGCCGGGGCGTTTTGACCATGTAGTGGAGCATATCCATGGCCGTACCGAAACGAAAAACCTCTCCGTCGAAGCGCGGCATGCGCCGTTCGGCCGACGCATTGAAGGCCCCGACCTATGTCGAGGACAAGAATTCCGGCGAGATGCGCCGCCCGCACCATATCGACCTGAAGACCGGCATGTATCGCGGTCGCCAGGTTCTGGAGCCGAAGGAAAGCTGAGACAGCTTTCGACGGTTTGTGACTACCGAAGGACCGGCCATCGCGCCGGTCTTTTGCATTTTGGCGCTGAGGATCGCTCACCGAACCAATTTCAGCCATCCAGCAACCGTTTAGGATGTCAGCCGGGCCGGCTGACATTGTTATTTCGCACCGTCTTTGTCCGTGTTCGCGGTCGCATACGAAAATTCTTGACGGCGAACGCCGGGCGCATACTACAGAGGGCAGTCCAACCGGAGCCGCCTGATGTTCGGTGCCATCCCGCTGCTGATCGTGCCCTTCGTCCTCTATAATCTCGGGCTTCTGGGAATATTCGGCGGTGGCGACGACCCCTGGGCAAGCGAACTGGTCTCGATCCGCATGATGTCGGGCGGGGTGTTCTCGCTGACGCTCGGCGATCTGATCGTGCTGATCGGGCTAATCCTCTTCTTCGTCGAAATCGTGAAATCGACGCGCACGACGAGCGCCTCGATCATGGACCACCTGCTGTCGACCTTCGTCTTCGTGGCGTTCCTGGTCGAGTTCCTGCTGGTGAAGGGCGCGGCGCACTCGGTTTTCTTCACGCTGATGGTCATCGCGCTGGTCGACGTTCTCGCCGGCTTCTCGGTGTCGATGCGAGCGGCCACCCGCGACATAAACATGAACTAGACTTGAGGCCGGCCTTAGCCGGAGGCGGCGGTGAAGCCTGCCGCCTCGATACCGGCGATGGCCGCCGCTTCATCATTGCCGGAAATGCCGGCAGCGCCGACGACGGCGCCGGTCGCGAACCAGCTCTATTTTTTCTTGGCGCGCGCCGGCTTCTTCACCGGAGCAGCCGGCGCATTGGCGAGGTCTTCGGCTTCCTTGGCGAGGCGCAGCGCCCGCAGTTTGTTGGTCTTAATCTGGCGGGCGTCGCTCTCGGCGACATATTCCGCCATCGCCTTCTGACGAACCGTGGCTGCCTCTTCCTGCTTTTTGAAACGCAAATCAGCCCGCGCGCGGGCAGTATCCTTAGAGTTCTCAACCAAGGGCTTTTCCAATCCCGTAAATTATAGTTTTCAATGCCTTTAATAGCAGAGCCGGCCTGCGATGGGGAAAAATAAGTTGGTCAGGCGCGGGGATCGCAGCCGGTGCCCGACGCCTTTCGGGCGACAACCGCCTTGTATCCAGCCTGCAAGGTCGCACGCACGGTGGCGTCCGGCGGCGTGTCGGAAGGTGTGCCCAGATGTTCGTGGCGCAGCTCGTCCATGAACTTCTCCCACATAGGCGGGCCACCCTTTTCCAGAAGCTCGGCGCGGATCGAGAGTTCTTCGCTGACCGGCAGCCAGACGCGACCCCAGGCGCCGAGATGCGCCAGGATCGGCACCAGCGTTATCGCCATTTCGGTCAGGGAGTAGATCGCCTTCTGCTTGTGGGTGGGATCGTCGGCCCTGGTCAGCATGCCGAGCTCCATCAGCCGCTTCAGCCGATCGGCGAGGATGTTGGAAGCGATGCCTTCCAGCGACCCGTTGAGCAGCTCGCGAAAATGGCGTTTGCCGCCGAAAATCATGTCGCGAAGGATGATCAGGCTCCACCGGTCGCCAAACACTTCAAGCGACAGGTTGATCGGGCACCCAGACCGGCGATCGATGCTCATGCGATTCTCCGACAGAAACCGGTTGCATTATCATATCGGTTTTATTATTGTGCAACTGATTGCAAAATGCAATCGGTTTTGCAAAAAGGAGACGGCGATCATGATGAAGGCCGCGGAACCCGAAATCGCATCCCAGACGTTTGGCGATCCCGCGCATCCACCGATACTGCTGATCATGGGCGCCATGGCTTCGATGCTCTGGTGGCCGGAGGCGTTTTGCCGGAAACTGGCCGGCAAGGGTCTGTTCGTGATCCGCTATGACAATCGCGATACCGGCCGTTCGACCAAATATGCACCGGGCGAACCGCCTTACACATTCGACGACATGGCGGACGACGCTATCCGCGTGCTCGACGGTTACTGCATCGCGAAAGCGCATGTGGTCGGCATGTCGATGGGCGGCATGATCGCGCAGCTTGTGGCGCTGAAGCATCCATCGCGGGTCATCTCGCTTACGGCGATCAGCACTTCTCCCGTGGGAACCGACACGTCGCATCTGCCTGGGATGACCGAGGTCTATAGGAAACATTCGGCCGAAGGCGCTGATGTCGATTGGTCGGACCGTGACCAGGTGGTCGACTTCATCGTCAAGGACGCGCACGCGATCGCCGGCACCGCGCATCCCTTCGACGAGAAGCGGATGAGGGCGTTTGTCGAACAGGATTACGACCGATCCGGCGGCTTCTTGAGCGCGACCAATCATTTCATGCTCAAGAGCAGCGAGGATCGGGGCGGCGAGGACGGGAAGGGCCGCCTGCACGAATTGAAGGTTCCGCTCCTCGTGATCCACGGCACCGATGATCCGATCTTTCCGATCGAGCATGGCGCCGCTCTTGCCGAAGCAGTTGCCGGCGCGAAGCTTGTCCGTATCGAAGGCGGTGGCCACGAACTGCATCCCGACGATTGGGCCGTGATCGTCGATGCCATCGTCACCCATACCCATGCCAGGTAGGTAGCAGGCCGAACCTCGATACCGCCCGTCCGCGAGGCGAACCACCAAAGGAACGAACAAAACAATGTCCCTGACGATGCATCTTCATCCGCTGGCGTCCTTCTGCTGGAAGCCGCTGATCGCGCTCTATGAGAACGGCACGCTGTTCACGTCGGTCGTCGTCGATCTCGGCAATGAACAGTCGCGCGCGGCGTTCCTGAAATTGTCGCCGGCCGGCAAGATGCCGGTGCTGCGCGATGAAGCGCTGGACCAGACTGTGCCGGAATCGACGATCGTCATCGAATATCTCAACGCGCATTATCCCGGACCGGTCGAGCTGATCCCTGCCGATATCGATCTCGCCCGCCAGACCCGCCTCGCCGACCGATTTTATGACTTCTACGTGCAGCACCCGATGCAGAAGATCGTCGGCGACCGCCTGCGGCCGGAAGGCATGACCGATCCGTTCGGCGTCGAGGAGGCGCGCGCCCAGCTGCGCAGCGCCTACGCCATCATCGAGCAGGACATGCAGTCGCGGACATGGGGCATGGGCGAAGCCTTCACCCTGGCCGACTGCGCCGCCGCCCCGGCATTGTTCTATGCCAACAAGGTCGAGCCGTTCGGCGACAGATATCCCGCGGTGAGGCGCTACCACGACCGGCTGCTGCGGCGGCCGTCTGTCGCCCGCGTGATCGAGGAAGCGCAGCCCTATTTTAAGCTCTTCCCCTATAACAACGGTTAGGCCCGATGCTGCACGATCCCGCCCAACGACGCCCCTGGCGCTTCGCTGGCCAAGACGTGACGGCGCATCTCCGGGTCAACCCAGCTGCTCTGCGTCCCAGAACTGGTCGAGCCAGATGTTGAGCTTCAGGAAGCCGGCACTGCTGACCGTGTAGACACGCCTTGTCCCTTCCGGCTTGGCATTGACCAGCCCGGCGTCGAGCAGCACCTTCAGATGCTGCGAAACAGCCGGGCGCGAGACCGGCAACCCGGCGGCAAGTTCGTTGACGGTCTTCGGGCCGCGCCGGAGCTCTTCCAAGAGATAGCGCCGGTTGGGATCGGCAATCGCCATAAAGGCGTCAGAAAACATCATGCCTTATTTGTGAGGCAAAGTTTTCCAAATCTCAACCGTTGGTTTCAGGCTTTCTGCGCGGATCGAGCCGCAGTGCCTCCGGCGTGATCGAGCGCTCGGCCGGTTGTGTCTTGAAGGCGTCGCGGTCTTCGATCGGCACCGGCGCGCGCCGGCTGATGCGCAGCAGCGTATAGCCCGCCAGGCAAAGATGCGCGAAGGCAGTCGCAAGGAACAGGGCTTCCGGCCGCATCCAGCCCATCAGGCCGGCGGCCAGCAGCGGCCCGATCATTGTGCCGAAACCATAGAGCAGCAGCAGCCCGCCCGACACTTTGACGAAATCCTCGGCCCGGGCGTGATCGTTGGCATGGGCCACGGCGATCGAATACAGCGTGTAGGCAAAGGCGCCGTAGGCGGCAGTGCAGACGATGACGAAGACGCCGGAGCGCGGCTCGAACAGGAAGACCGCGACGGCGAACAGTGCCGCGCCGAAGGCCAAGCCCGCAAGCACAAAGCGGCGGTCGGTCTTGTCGGAAAGACGCCCGGCCGGAAGTTGCATGGCTGCGCCGGCGACGACCACCAGGCTCATCATCAGCGCAATCTCGGCCGTGGAAATGCCGATGCGGGCGCCATAGACGGCGCCGAGCGTGCCCCAGGCGCCGTTGGCGATGCCGATCAAGACGCAGGCGATCGCCGACACCGGCGAATTGGCATAGAGCCCATTGACGTCGAGCGAGACGTCCTGCAGCGGCTTGGGGTGTGACGCCGTCGACACCGCGGTCGGGATGAGCGACAGGCAGAACAGAATGCCGGTGATCATGAACAGCGAGGCCGACTTCACGTCGCCGCCAGCAACGATCATCTGGCCGCCCATGATCGAGGCATAGGTGACCATCATGTAGAGGCCAAAGACGGCGCCGCGGTTCTCGTTGGTAGACTTCTCGTTCAGCCAGCTTTCGATGACCATGAAGGCGCCGGCCATGGTGAAACCGGTGAAGGCGCGCAGCAGGATCCAAAAATATTCGTCGATGATCAGGCCGGTGAGCAGTGCGACGATGGCTCCCGATGCCGCAAAGGCGCCGAAAGCGCGTACGTGACCGGCGCGACGCACGATGCGCGGCGCAAAGAAGCAGCCGGTGACGAAGCCGCCGGCCCAGGCCGTGCCCATCAGGCCGAGCGATGCGGTCGAGAAACCCTCCAACTGGCCGCGCAGCGGCAATAGCAGCCCGTGCAATCCGGTCGCCGCCAGCAGGAAAGCGGTGCCGCGAAGCAGCGAGAGGATCGGTCGGTAGCTTGCAAACATTTAGCTGATCCGGCTGGAATTAGGGAGGATCTGAAGACAGTCGCATTCGGGCTTTTCGGCGGCGGGCGCTTCGGCTCTGGAGACTATCCGCGGCGGAACAGCGCCTCGGCCGCTGATTTGGTGGTGCCCTTGGACTTGAGCTCGGCTTCCAACCGGGCGATCTCGTCGCGCAGGATGCCGATCCGCTCGGACAGTTCGTCGACCGAAAGCAGCGACAGATCCTGACCGATCTCGTGCGGGCGCGCTTTCTTTTTGGGTTCGTCGTCGAAGATCGCCATCGTCGCTCCTCCCTGATGCGCAAAAATTAGACTGCTACAGCATCCATAGCGCGTCCAATCGGACGCCCGGCGCTGCAGTGGCCATTTGCCTGATTTGGCAATCAGCATACATAGGGCAGGGGCATGGATGCAAATAGTCGGCAAGAAACTGGCCGCTGGCAAGAAACTGGCGAAGCGAGACGGGAAAATTCATGGCGAATGGACAGAACAGAATTCCAGCGACGATGATCGCCATTGCGATCTCGGAACCCGGCGGACCACGGGTGCTGAAACCCGAAACGCGCGACGTGCCGGTGCCGGGTCCCGGCGAAATCCTGATCCGGGTGCGCGCCGCCGGCATCAACCGGCCGGATGTGCAGCAACGCAAGGGCGTCTACCCACCGCCGCCCGGTGCGTCGGACCTGCCGGGTCTCGAAGCGTCGGGCGAAGTTGCAGCCCTTGGCGATGAGATATCGCGCTGGCGCGTCGGCGATCGGGTCTGCGCGCTGACGCCCGGCGGCGCCTATGCCGAATATGTCAAGGTCCATGCCGGCAGCGTGCTGCCGCTGCCCGCAGGCTTCACCCACACCGAAGCGGCGGCAGTGCCGGAAAACTACTTCACTGTCTGGCATAATGTCTTCGAGCGCGGCGGCCTTAAGAGCGGCGAGACACTGCTCGTGCATGGCGGCTCGTCGGGGATCGGCACCACGGCGATCCAGCTCGCCTCGGCCTTCGGCGCCTATGTCATCACCACTGCCGGCAACCAGGAAAAGTGCGACGCCTGTCTGAAGCTCGGCGCCGACCGGGCGATCAACTACCGCGAGGAGGATTTCGTCGCAGCGGTTAAGGACGCGACCGACGGCCGCGGCGCCAACGTCATCCTCGACATGGTCGGCGGCGACTATGTGGCGCGAAACTACGAGGCCGCGGCGGTGGAAGGACGCATCGTCCAGATCGCCACGCAGACCGGGGCGACAGCCAGCGCCGATTTCTCGAAGATGATGGTCAAGCGGCTCACCCACACCGGCTCGACGCTGCGGCCGCGCACCGTCGAGTTCAAGGCGGCAATCGCCGCGGCGCTGGAGGCGCAGGTGTGGCCGCTGCTCGGCACCCGCAAGGTGGCACCGGTGATGGATATGATCTTCCCACTCAAGGAAGCGTGGCGGGCGCATGAGCGGATGGAGGAGGGCGAGCATATCGGCAAGATCGTGCTCGACGTCGGCTGACGGGCGGTAAACAAGCTGAACAAAAGCTTAATTGTGCAATGCAACAAACGCATTGCGGCCATGCAAAAGCGTCTGTTCAACTTTTCATCAACGATGCCTATTTGAGCGGCATCGAAACGATGGAGGACTACCATGAACCCGATCCGTGCTTTCCGTAACTGGCGCATGTACAATGAAACCGTGCGCGAACTGAACCGCTTGAACGCCCGTCAGCTCAACGACCTCGGCATCAACCGTGCCGACATTGAGAGGATCGCCCGCAAGGCGCTTTGATCTCGAGTGTAATCTCGCCCGAAAGCATCAAGCCGCCTTTTTGTGCAGCGGCGTTTCGGTCCGAGATCATGCTTTAGAAGCCAGAGCCGCAACAGACGGGTTTTCCCGTCGCCGGTTCCGAGCCCGCTGGACCCTGTCTGGCGGGTTTTGTCGTTTGAACTCTGTGTAACAGCGGCGGCTGCGCGTATCTTTCTCAATAACCAAGTGCGGCAAAGCCGAGCGCCACCAGGGCCCCTCCCAGCACGATGTCCGCATGCTTTCGGAAACGACTGTAAAATCGCCGTGTGGCCGGTTGGGAGATGGAAAGGCCGAGAAGACCAAACCAGGCGATCGCAATGGCAAACACCAATGCGACCACGGACAGGTGAGTTGCCCCGCGAGCATTTAAATTCAGCGTCGAGGATGCGAAAAACAGCGCGGTGGCAGGATTTGCCGCTGCCGTGATAAATCCCAGCCGGAAGTATCGAACGATTGGAACCGGCTTCGGCGCGTTGGCGCCAGCCTTGATCGACAGCGCCCGCCGCATCGAATTCCAGCCGATGAAGACCAGCATTGCGCCGTAAAGGCTGGCGGCCATCTGGTGTGCGATGCCCCCCGGCGGCAGCGCGCTGGCTCCCGTTGCGACGATCGCCGCCAGCGAACTCGCGCCAAGGGCAATACCGGCGGCAGCCGAAAGCGCCGTGGCGCGCGAAGCGGTTAGCCCGGCCTGCGCGACGACAGCGAAGTTGGCGCCCGGCAGCATTGCCAATAGCGCATAGGAAATGGCGAACGGAAACAACCCCGCCGCGACAGCGTGCCCGGTTTCCAACATCGATCAGCCCACATCGGCGGCGTCAGCTCTCCCAAGGGCAGATCGCCGCTACCGAAGCGAAATGTGGATGAAACACTTCCCCTCTAACAGTCGGCAAATGCCGACATGAGGACGTTTTGTTGGTGGGTTACGGGCCGCGCCCGCTGAGCGGCTCCGTGTTCTTGAGCAATGCAACCAACTCGCTCTGCTGATGGGTGCGGGTTTTGGAGAAGATCCGTTCCAGATAAGTGCGGCAGGTCTTCACGGTTATGTTCGAATTCGCCGCGGTTTCCTTCAGCGACCGCCCCGATGCCAAGGCTGTTGCAAGCTTCGCCTCAGCCGCCGTCAGATCGAACAGGTAGCGGATATGGGTCTCGAAACTGTCGGGAATGCGCCGGGCGACCTCCGTGACCATGATCACCGCGCAACGCTCCGACGCCAGGCCATAGGCGCGGGCGTCGACGAATGGGGCAACCGTCAGCACCAACCGTGTCAGGTCAAATCGCTCGCGGTCCGATGGCACCAGCAGCGTTCCTCCGGTCCCGAGCATGGCGCCGCCATGGAGCGAGCAGGCATTCGCGACCAGCCGCTGAAGCTGCTGCGCATCCCTGAGATTGGAGGCGACGATCGTGCCGCCATTCAGTGCCAGAGGGCTGTCGGGCCGTGCCAGCATTGCCTCGGCGGCCTCGTTCATTTGGGCGACACGCTGAAAGCCGTCCACCAGAAACACGCCGAAGGGCAGATGCGAGAAGGCCGATGCCAGCGCCGACGTGTTCTCCAACTGCCGGCCGATCTCCCCAGCGCGCAGCATATGCGGCACGATCTTCTGCAGCAGATCGATGTCGTCGGCACCGAATGCGCCCTGCTTCGAGCCGCGATGGATATCGAAAAACCAATAGGAGCCGTTGGAAGCCAGAAGATTGGAGGCGAGCCCGTGATGCATGTCGCGCGGCCTCATCCAGTCTTGCCAGAGTTCGCGGCGACGGAACGCCGCCACGTCTCCAGCTATCCGCGTCCGATCATAGATTTTGCCCACCGGCAGCGCTGCCGCGACCGTGCTGATGGGGTCACGCATGTGTGCCGCTGCCGCCTCGGGAGAACACAGCCCCGGGTCATCGACAGTCCCGACCGCGCTGAACGCCTGCTGATCGAGCCGCGCGATACAGCTTCGCGATGCCTTGAACAGATCGCGCAGCCCCACGACCACATCAGGCCAGCGCTCCTGATCATAGGCGGCCTCGTAGATCTGACCAACAACGGTGGAAACTGAATGGATGGTCACGTCAGCCATGATGATGGCCTTCCGTTGCTGCGCACATTTGGCTGATGAAGCCTAGCACACGGAAGCTCTCGCGCAAGTTGCATCGCCGCTGAATCAGGCGATGCTGCCCTCAATCCCACCTCGCCGATGGCGGGCTGAACCTGAGCAGGACTACTCTTCTGGCGCTCGGCCAAGCCATAACCTGCGGAGCCGAAACGCCGATGCACGGCGCCGAAGCTGAAGGGCTGCCTTGACAGGTTCGATATCTCCCGCCGTCCTCGCCGCCACGCGCCAAAAACGTTGCGAAATGGCGAGAGAGCGGTTATACAGACCGCGAATTTCCCATTTTGGTGGCTCTAAAACCACCGCCCGCGCGGGAACGCGGGCGAACGAGAAGGATATTTTGCAATGGCCAATACGCTGCTGATGCCCAAGGCGACCGCCGTCTGGCTGGTCGACAATACCGCGCTGTCCTTCGAGCAGATCGCGCAGTTCTGCTCGCTGCATCCGCTCGAGGTCAAGGCGATCGCCGATGGCGAATCGGCGCAAGGCATCAAGGGCATGGACCCGATCATGACTGGCCAGCTGACCCGCGACGAGATCGCACGCGCCGAGAAGGATGCGAACCATCGGCTGAAGCTGTCCGACCCCAAGGTGCGGGTGCCGGAATCCAAGCGCAAGGGTCCGCGCTACACGCCACTGTCGAAGCGCCAGGACCGGCCCAACGCCATCCTCTGGCTGGTGCGCAACCATCCCGAGTTGAAGGACGCGCAGATCGCGCGCCTCGTCGGTACCACCAAGTCGACGATCGACCAAATTCGTGACAGGAAGCACTGGAACTCGGCCAATCTGCAGCCGATGGATCCGGTGACGCTGGGTCTCGCCTCGCAGATCGACCTCGACATGGAAGTCAACCGCGCCTCGCGTGGCCGCGAGCAGGCACAGCCAGCCGGCGACACGCTGCTGCCGGCGGCATTGACCGAGCGGCTGGTGCCGGCGCCGGAGAAGCCAAAGGACGAGGATGCAGAACTCGACGCCAACGCCGTCTTCGCCAAGCTTTCGGCGCTGAAGTCGAAGGACGAGGATACCGACGACGAGGCTTGAGGAACGGCGCCCTTTCCTTCTCCCCTTTGTGGGAGAAGGTGGCCGAGCGAAGCTCGGTCGGATGAGGGGTGCTGGACGGATCGCGGCGTTGGAGTTTCTTCCAACACCCCTCATCCGTCTTGGCGCTGCGCGCCAATCCACCTTCTCCCACAAGGGGAGAAGGAAAGGCGCCGCGCCTAAGTTCGCGCGGCTCGGTCCGGTGCCATGCCGTAATCCTCGCTGCGCTCAACCGCACGATAGAAATCTGCGAGCTGCTTGCCGCGCTCCGGCTTGAAGACGCGGCCGGCTATGACCACCGAAGCGATGCGATCGATACGGAAAGCGCGGAAATCGTCGCGCATCTCGCACCATGCGACCAGCGTCCACACCTTGCCCCAGAACCATAGGCCTAGCGGCCTGATGTCGCGCGCGGTGCTGCGGCCGGCCTCGTCGGAATAGTCGATGGTCAGCACCTGGCGTTTTTCCACCGCGCGCTCGATCAGGTCGATTGCCTCGCGGGCGGCGTCGCTCACCACCCACATCGGCGTGTGGATCTCGGTGCGGGCGATGCGGTCCTTCTCGGCGTCGGGCAGCACGGCGCCGATCTTGACCAGCGCCTCGTCGGCGGCCCGCGCCATGGCAGCGCCGCCAAACGCGCGCACCATGCGGGCGCCGGCGACCAGCGCGACGATCTCATCACGCGTGAACATCAGCGGCGGAAGGTCGAAACCCTCCCTCATCATGTAGCCGACGCCGGCCTCGCCGTCGATCGGCACACCAGTCGATTGCAGGTCGGCGATGTCGCGGTAGATGGTCCGCTCGGAAACCTCGAGCCACGTGCCCAGCTTCTGGGCGGTGACCAAACGGCCACCGCGCAGATGCTGCACGATCTGGAAGAGCCTGTCGGCGCGGCGCATCGTATGGTCCCTCGGTGTTGTTTCTATGCATGTCGTGGTCCCAAAACCGGTTCCCACTTTTGGGCGACATGCATTATGGTTCGAGCCCTTCGCGCTTGCGCTGCGCGGCGACGAATGCCGCGCCGAAGGACAATTTCCCTGTTGTCGGCGTCTTTGCATCCAGCACCCGCCAGAACGGCGCGATGTCGCTCAGCGGCATGCCGCGTTCCAAATCCTCGTTGGCGGCCTCGGCGACAGTGCGCAGATGATAGCCGATAGTGACCGGACATGTCACTTCGGCACCGTGCTCGATGGCGAGCGCGGTGCGCAATGCACGGACGTCCATGTCCACGCCCTTGGGGATGGAGCGGATGAAATCATCGACCTGCCGTGCCGTCGGCACCAGCATCGGCTGGCCCTCGACGACGTCGCCAACAGTGCGCGGCGTCGGCTTGATACCGTTGATGCCCGGTGCGTTCAGCCTGTCGTTCCAGCTTTTTGCCATGCGGCACCTAGACGAAGAGCCCAAAGCTGTTGCCGTCCGGGTCGAGGCAATAGGCGAATGTGCCGGCCGGAATGGAGATCGCCGGCGAGACGACCTGGCCGCCGTTCTGCCTCACCCGTTCCATGGCATCTTCGATCGGTGCGGCAACCGACAGATGGATGGTCGGGCCGGTTCCCGGTGCCGCGGGTTTTCCGGGGTAGACGTGACCGGATGCCATTCGGTCCTGCGTGGCGAACATGGCCAGTGGGTTCGGGCCGCTCTCCTCCAGAGCGAGATCGTTCTGAAGCACCGATCCATAAAAGGCGCGCGCCCGATCCATGTCGGTGACGGGGATCTCGAACCATGCCGAGGCTTTTGCAGGGATGAAGGCCATGTCAGTCTCCTGATACTGTCGCACTATTGCACGCCGCTCCTGACACCATACTGTCAGGAGACTTCAGCATGTTCCCCTTCGGCATACTCCCTGGCGAACAGCGTGCGCATCTGCGCGAGGTCGCTTGTTCTCTGGGGATAGAGCGTCTTCAAATAGGCAAGAGCGAAGGTGCCGGGAGCCGAACCCGGCGCGGACACGATGCGGCCGTCGGCGACGGCATAGGGCACGTCCTGATAGTTCTGGGCGCCGGGGTAAGCCGGTTCCTTTTCATTGATCCAGTCACGACCATTGCTGGTGTGTTTGGCCTTGTCGAACAGGCCGGCACGCGCCAACGCCAATGTGCCGGCGCAGATGCCGCCGATCCCGCCGCCGCGTGCCGCAATTGCCGTCAGCAGTCCGGAGATATCAGGCGGTGCATCGACCCATAGGTCGGAGCCGATGACCGCGACGGCGTCGAGATCGGTGTTTTCATCAACCTCGGTGGAGCGATCGGGCGTCAGCATAAATCCGCTGGCCGAGGTCACCGGCTTGCCGTTCGGCGTCAGCGACACCGCGCGTGCGCCGAACCATTCGACCGCCGAAGCCGCCAGCAGGCCGTATTCCCAGTCGGCGAAGCGATCGATGAAAACGACGCCGATGGTTTTCTGTTCGGACATTTCCTGCTCCGTCCTTCGGCCCGCCGGATCTATATCTGGGCGCCTTGGCGTCCGCATCCAGCCGCTGCCGCGAAAAATCACCCGCGACCGTGGCGGCCTTCGTAATTATCCGGCCAACCGATGTCCTTGCGGATGCTCTGCGGCAAGCCATTCATGAAACGCCGGGTGCGGATCTCGTTGCGCATCGTCCGGATCTTGCCGACATAGCGCTGCACGCTGTGCAGAATGGTAAAACCGTTCATGGCTGGTCTCCTCTCTTTCGATGGAGACACTATCGCACACCCCTCCTGACAGCAGTCTGTCAGGAGGCTGAGCGGTCTTTGGCGAGCGTGCCAGGTTTTGCCGGTTCCGATCCCGCCTGCACGAGAGAAGCAGGCTTTTTTGTCGCTCTGCCGGGGTTGAGTCGTTTAGCTTTCAACGACGGACGGTTGGAATTCGCAGCAGCGATAGGGCCGGCGTTCTGATATTGAGGGAGAAAATTCCTCGGAGATCAGGGAGATGACCATGAGCCTGCAACTGACAGGAATTCACCATCTGACCGCAATCACGGCCAATGCGCCGGGAAACCTTCGTTTCTACACCGGCACTTTGGGGCTGCGGCTGGTCAAGAAGACGGTCAATCAGGACGACACGTCAGCCTATCACCTCTTCTATGCCGATGCAGAGGCGACGCCTGGCACTGACATCACCTTCTTCGACTGGCCGGTCGGACGCGAACGGCGCGGCACCAACAGCATCGTGCGGACGAGCCTGAGGGTCGCCAGCCCCGAAAGTCTTGCCTGGTGGAAGGATCGCCTGGCCGGCGAGGCCGTCGCGACGGGAGAGATCGGCGACATCGGCGGCTATCCGTCGCTGGATTTCGAAGATCCAGAGGGCCAGCGCCTGCGCCTCGTCAGCGATGGCGGCAAGGGCGACAGCCATCCCTGGTCTCAAAGCCCAGTCCCAGTCGAGCACCAGATACGCGGGCTCGGGCCTATCGTCATCAGCGTTCCCGACATCACCAACACCGAGGCCGTGCTGACCCGGGTGATGAACATGCGCAAGGCGCGTGATTATGCGTCGCCAGATGGCGAGGGTCTGGTTCATGTCTTCGAAATGGGAGCAGGCGGGCCGGCGGCGGAGCTTCATGTCGCGGTGCAGCCGGGTCTTGCGCCGGCACGTCAAGGCGCCGGGGCGGTCCACCACGTCGCGTTCAGGGCGCCCGACCAGGAGACCTTGCATCAATGGACGGCGCGGCTGGCCGAGTTCCGTCTGCCGTCAAGCGGTGAGGTCGAACGATACTACTTCCGCTCGCTCTATTTCCGCGAGCCGAACGGCATATTCTTCGAGATTGCCACCGACGGCCCCGGGTTCACCGCCGACGAGCCGCTGGAAACGCTGGGCGAAAGGCTGGCCTTGCCGCCGTTCCTCGAACCGAACCGGGCTGCGATCGAGGCCGGCCTCAAGCCGCTGGCATAGCAACTCTATCGCGAGCGAGCGAAAGGAGCGCTTTGACAGCCGCTTGTGATGCTGGTCAAAGGCGGCATGTCGAAACTCCTCGCGCTCGTCATCGTCGCCATGATGGTCATCCAGCTGATCAAGCCGCTCGGCTGGCCGGGGCTGAAGCGGCGCAGCGATTTCTGGAAACTGGCGGTGCTGGCGATGGCGGCGATTTCGATCACAGCGGCGCTGGGGCATTGGACCTAGAGCGGTTCACGGCTTGATGGAATCGAAGGGGATTCCAGATTTGTGGGTTTTGTGATTCAAGATGCTGGCTGGAGTGGAGGCCAGAATCTGATGACTCGACCCCTTTCCAATGATCTTCGCGAGCGGGTGGTGGCGGCGGTTTTGAGTGGTGAAAGCCGCCGGTCTGCCGCCAAACGGTTCGGCATTTCGGCTTCGGCGGCGGTGAAGCTGTT